>JAIPGM010000004.1 GCA_021735655.1 Candidatus Omnitrophota bacterium
TCTCCTTTACGGGGTCAATTAAGCCCCAGAAAAACAATACAACCTATAACCTATCTACTCTGTGACTATCTATTTATTCTACTGATAATCCAGAGTTTTCACCAACTATCATTGAACAATTATCGTATCATCTCCTTTATTTTGACACCTAACTTATCATAAGATAACTGAATTAGCAAGGTTTTTTCGTCTAAACTAAGACAAAAAATACATAAACTACCTTTATCCAATGAGTTAAGAAAGGCGGCTAACGCCAAAAAGAAGCTGGGTGAGCTCTCGCGGATTAGCTAAATAATATTTAGCCTTAGAGCTTTTAGATCTACCGATCCTTACCCCCAAATCAGGATCTTTAAGCAGTTTGAATACATCTTCATCGGTTAAGTCATCACCAAAAAATAATGTAAGATCGTTCTTTGCCTTTCTAAGCTTTTTATGAAAAAACTGAACGCTATCAGCCTTACTAAATGCTATATTTGGTCTTAGCTCTAAAACTTTTTTTCCGGAACCAATTTTAAGAAGCTTGGCCTTTAAAAAGGGCTTACTGGTTTCTTTAAATATCTTAATAACTGTTCTCTGCTTGCTCAAAAGCACCTTGCGATAATGCACTGCCAGGATTGCCCCCTTATCCTCTATAACAACTCCACCGATATCATTTAAACTTTTAGCCAGCTGCGATTTTGCTTTTTTTATAACCGCTCTAGATTTTATTTGCAGCTTAGGATTTAATAGTACCTTTTTCTTATACTCTATCTCCAAGCCATGCCCACCGGCATAAAAAATATCTTTTAAACCAACTCTTTTTTTAACATCCCTAAGCGATCTTCCGCTAATTATGCCAACTACAAACCGTCGGTTTCCAGCCAGTTTTTTTAAGCTTTTTTTTGTCGAAAGAGGAACCCTTGCTAAGTGAGGATTTCGAACTATCGGCGAAAGAGTTCCGTCGTAATCAAAAAAGATAAAAACTCTCTTTCTGCTCTTTAAAACTTTGCTTAAATATTCTTTGGTGAGTTTTATCACTCTTCTTGGGGGATTTCTGAAACTATTTGACCAATCCATTTCCAGATATCGTTACGTTGAACAATCTGACGCAACTTTCTCATTCTTTTCTTCCTTGCTAAATCATTAAGGGTAAGTGCCTTATAGATGGCTTCGCTGGTTTCTTCAGTATTATAAGGATTCACCAAAAAGGCTTCCCGGAGCTCGCGGCTGGCGCCGGTAAATCGACTTAAAACCAAAGCTCCTTTATCGTCGGCCTTGGCTGAAACAAACTCCTTAGCTACCAAGTTCATTCCGTCATGAAGTGAAGTAACAATGCAGGTGTCAGCTATTTTATAAAAAGCTACCACTTCTTCAAAATTAAGATGACGACGTAGAAAGACGATTGGTTTCCAGGAATTCTGAGAATGCTTAAAATTAACTTCTTCGACTAAAGCGTTGACCGTTTCATTAAGTTGTTTATATTGAGAAAGGTGAATTCGCGATATTTCTCCCATCTGGATAAAAACCATCTTTTCTTTTAACTCCGGATATTTATCTAACAACTTATCCACGGCCTGAATCCTTTCAACAATACCTTTGGTATAATCGATACGATCTAAACCGACAACCACTTTATAATTTTTTAGCCCGAATTCTTCATAAAGAGACTTGGCTAATTCTTCAACTTTCGGGCTTTGGGCAGTTTTGTTGATACCGTCAAAATCGACACTGATTGGGTAAGCGCGAACTAAAGATTTACGTCCTTTATACACCACTAATTGCCGCTCTTTATTGATCTTAGCTTCAATTTCATTAGCGACAGCATCGAAAAAATTATTACAAAAATAATTGATATGAAAACCGATCATATCGTAAGAGAGCAGTCCATCTAGCAACTCCTGTTTCTGAGGTAAAATTCTAAAAACATCATAAGTCGGCCAAGGAATATGCCAAAACATAAGAGTAATCGCCTCGGGATTTATTTCCTTTAAATACTTACTGACTAAAGCTAAATGATAATCCTGGACAAAGACGATCGCCTTTTTGCCTTTTATTTCTTTATTGATATTTTGAGCAAACTTTTTATTAACCTGTTTATAAATCTTCCAATGCTCATTACTAAAGTCAGGCTGGACAAAAACTAAATGCGAAAGCGGCCAAAGCCCCTGGTTAGAATATCCATAATAATACCCTAGGTTTTCTTCCTTGCTAAGCCAAATATAGCGTAAATCATAAGAGGGGTTTTCCGGTGGTACTTTTACCTTAGCATTTTTAGCTACTAACTTGTCCCCATCGCCACTGCTACAGCAAACCCAGGTACCTTTCAATTCACGCATTATCGGGTCAAGGGCAGTAATTACTCCGCCTGGTCCACGGCTGCATTCAATTTTACCTCGAAATAATTTATGAACATAAGGCTGGCGATTAGACGCAACCACAAAAGAATAGTCAGAAAATCTTTTCTTTAATAGATCAAGAACTGTTTTTTTGCTCCAGGCTCTTAGCATAATTTTTAAACTGTAAAAAAAAATATTTTTAAGCTTTAGCTAAAGTTTTTTGATAAACTGCTAAAGTATTTTTAGCAACGTCTTCTTTGGTGTATTGTGACTCAACAATTTGCCGTCCAGTATAGCCAAAACGATGAGCTAACTTTTTATCTTCAAGCAACTGGCAAGCTTTTGCGGCCAAAGCTTCAAAATCCTTCATTTTAACAATGAACCCATTTATTCCATCTTTAATGATTTCTGGCATACCACCCATGTCAGTAACTATTATCGGTTTAGCCATTGACATTGCTTCAAGCATGGTAAGGCCAAAAGGCTCACAAGCGGTCGAAGGGTAAAAACAAAGCGTACTTAATTCATAAAGTTCTTTAACCTCATCTAAAGTGTACATATTAATCAATATGTTTTTCTCCATTTTGAAATGCTTCACTAAATCTACCAAGTAAGCAATGTCTTTCTCTTGAGTCCCGCCCCAATCAATAATATTTTTTGAACCAGCTAAGACCAAAATCACGTTCGGGTCTTTTTGTCGAACGATATTCACAGCCTTAATACTAGTATCACAACCTTTAGCTAGGCCAATTCTCGCCGGATGAAATATAATATTTTTTCCTTTTAGCTGCGGATAAGTTTTTAATATTTTTTTTGTACTGCCCCCCGGCTTAAACCTATCCTGATCAACCCCGTGATGAATAGTAGTAATCTCAACATCGTCAACACCAATACCAATCATTTCTTTTTTTATAAAATGGCTTACTGCAATAATATGTGACCAATTTGTCTTGTGGGTTAACTCTAAATAAAGGATGTCGTCCCAAACGTTATGGGCGGTAAGAATTAACGGGATACCTCTTTTTTGACACATTTTCTCAAGGGTCTTAATATGTATCTTGCTAAAATAATGCATATTGTGGACATGGACAACATCAGGTTTGTTTTTCTCTAAAAAATTAAAAAACAGCTCTTCGATTTCATCTTCAAGGCCAGATAAGCCACGCTTAAACAACCAGTTTAAATCCATCAGCGGGGTCCGAAAAATACTAACCCCTTCATAGTCCTGTTCGCCGCTTAAACCACTAACTGAACAAGTCAAAAGACTCACCCGATGGCCCATTTTTACTAATTCCGGAAGCAATATGGTCAGATGAGTTTCAACTCCCCCAATTATCGGAGGAAACCCCCAATGAAAATGAGAAATATTAAGCTTCTTTTTATTCATACTAATAGTAATCCTCCTTTTTAAACCCATTAGGCCCACTTTTGAAATTATGGGTCATGTTAGTTTTAACATTAATTAATTTACCAAAAATAACAATTTTAACTTGCTTATGCTTTGAAGAATTTATCTTTAATTTAACTAAAGAATTAGTTACTTCAAGTTGTAAATTATCTCCTTTCCAGCTTAAACTAAAAACTAACTTTCGCCAAGAATGTGGCATCCGAGGACTAATCGACAGCTCTTCCTTTTTAATTTTAATCCCAGCAAAACCAAAAACCAAAGCTTGCCAGGTTCCGCCTAAAGAAGCAGCATGCATTCCTTCGGGAGTATTCCCATAAAGATTACTGATATCCGTACGCAAAGAAACATTAAAAAGATTGTAGGCGCGATGAAGATCACCAACCTCACAAGCAATCAAAGCGTGCATCGGAGCACTTAAGGATGACTTATGCACTGTTCGCGAAATATAAAAATCATAATTCGCCTCCTTAGTAGCTGGGCTAAAAACATCATCAAGCAAAACCATCAACATTAAAACATCCGCCTGCTTAATGATCTGAGTTTTGCTTAAATTCTTGGCTTTAATTGTAGCTGGAATTAACAAAATTCCATTTTCGTCAGCTCGATTAAGAGCAACTTTCTTAAGACCAAAATAACCATCAAATTGCTCAATAATTTTTTTCTTATTGAATCTTATAGTTATTTGTGAAGCAATTTTTTTCCACTGACGTATCTCCTTATCATTAATCCCAAGCTTTTTTATTAATTTTTCATAAAAACCGGATCTTGTTTTTAGGCTAGTCAACAATTTAGCTGCTGTAATTAGATTCCATTTAGCAATCATATTAGTAAAAGCATTATTATTAACATCTACATGAAATTCATCTGGGCCAATCACATGACAAATATCACATTTTTTATTTTTGCTGTTATAGGTTACCCGAGAAGCCCAAAAGCGAGCGCTCTCAGCAATAATTTCATAGCCATAACTATCCATGAACGACTCATCTTTAGTGGCCACATAGTATTTATAGGTTGCGTAAGCTATGTCGGCAGTAATATGGTGTTCCATCTTGTGGGTATGTATTTTAATAATTGTACGGTCGAAATCATGGGCCCACTCCGGAGTCTCCTCCTGGCCGGTATCGGCTGACTCCCAAGCAAACTGAGCACCGCGATACCCATTCTGCTTAGCGATCTCTCGAGAAGCATTTAGGCGCTTGTAGCGATAAATTAACATGTTCTTGGCTATATTAGGAAAAGTGAAAAGATAGAAAGGAAGAAGAAAAATCTCAGCATCCCAAAAAATATGCCCTCGATAGCCTTCGCCGCTTAAAGTTCTAGCACCTATGCTTGATAAGCCATTGTCGCTGTGCGCACAAATAAGCATATGGTAAATATTAAACCGCATATTTTGTTGAAGGTTGGCTGTTCCCTCAATAATAACGTCAGCCTTCCTCCAAAGCTTATCCCAAGCAAAGATATGATTTTTGAGCAGACTGGAAAAATCACTATTAAAAGCCTTATCGAATATACCAAAAGTATTTTTCTTTTGAACCAGATAACTGCTTTTGTAAGGAAAATGTTTAATACAAAAAACCTTAGTAAAAACTACCGTTTGGCCTTTTTTAAGCTTAAGGCGAAAAACATTATCCTCAGCTACTATTTTTTTTCCGTCAATTGTATAGTAAAATCCGGCCCAATAAACAATAGTATACTTTTTATCAAAAGTTTCAGCGACCAAATACCCAGCCCGGCGATGCTGACCCAATTCTTTAACTCGAAAATGTTTTTTCCTGCCTTCGCTTAAAACTCCGGCATTAGAAACTGAGGTATCGATTCCCGTATTAACATCAACCGTGCAAGCCGAATCGAGCGGGGTAAGCACTGTCTGCATAACACCGATATTTTTGTTATGCTGAGAAAGAAACCGTAAAGATTGATATTCATAGCGGTTTTTTTTAACGTCTTGATATAAGGTATTTCTGACTAAAAGGGCCTTTTTCATATTCAAGGTACGCCGATGTCTAACAACATCCATGGCAACAGCATCGATTTTTTCACCTTCAACCGAAAATTTAAAATTAATCGGATTCGGTAAATTAACCATCTCGCTTACTTGAGCGGCCATCTTATCGTAAAGCCCAGCGATAAAAGTTGCTGGCGAAGAATCATAAGGAATTTCTTCATAGATTCCTCGTGAACCTAAATAACCATTGCCTAAAGCAAACTGCGCCTCACGGATATTCTGAATATCTTTGGAAAATTCAGTTTCTTTAATTAACCAAAGGTCATCAGCTGTGTAAGTAGAATAAATATTTTTCATAATCAGTATTTTAAGAAAATAACCCTTCAAGCTTTTGAAAGTTAAGCTCTGAAAGGTCAGAACAAACTATATCTGCTTTTGAAAGGCGCTCCGGTTTTTGATAACGATCAATCCCTATCGATTTCATCTTAGCTCGATTTGCCGCCTCAATACCTAAAACAGCATCTTCAAATACAAGGCAAACATCAGAAGTCAAATTTAGTTTTTCGGCAGCTAAAAGAAATACATCCGGCTCTGGTTTCCCTTTTTTAACATCATTACCAGTAAGAATAACATCAAACAAACTATCAACGCCGACTCGCTTTAAAATAAAAAGACAGTTTTTGCTCGAAGAAATCACCGCTACTTTTATATTTTGGGCTTTTAGCTCCTTTACCAAATCTATAGTACTCTGATAGACCTCTACGCCGTCTCTCTCTAAAAATTCAAGAAAATAAATCTGTTTTCGAGCTGCCGCGACCATAAGTTCCTGATCAGATAGATCGGTAAGAACTGCCCGGGCACCGCTAATTCTTGGAATGCCATCTACCTTTTGCTTATAATCTTCAAAGCTAAACTCCTTACCGTATTCAGAAAACATCTTTTGCCAAGCTTTAAAATGCAAAGACACCGTATGAACAATAACCCCGTCTAAGTCAAAAATTGCCCCCTTAAAGCCCATTGATTTTCCTTTCTTCTCCGTAAGTATAATTAATAATCTTACTTTTACTTAAATCTAAATTAGGAACAATAATTATAGCTTTATCCTGAGCTAGAAATTTTGACCTTCGGACACCAATTTCAAGAACTTCAGCCACTTCGCCAGAAGGGATCTTAATTGAATCGCCAATCCGAAAAGGTTGATCAATCATAATCATGAACCCAGAAATAATATTAGCTATTGTATCCTGAGCGGCTAAAGCAATCGCTAAAGAACCCACGCCTAAAGTAGTGATAAGGGCGCTTATATTAATACCATAAAGTGGCAAAATTATTAAAAGAGCAATAATCCAAGTGATTATTTTAAGCACTCTGCGGGCAAGCGGAATTAACTCATCATCAAGACGAGTTTTAGTTTTAGCGGCTACGTTTTCTTTGTACCATTCGGTTATTGCCCCGATCACTCTCTGAACAATAAAGCCTATAATCAGAATTAGTACAGTGGCTGAGTACTTCTTTAAACTATTATGTAAGTCCAATGAGATATAACTCGAAATTTTTAGCCGATAGAAAATATAACTGCCGAGAAAACAACCAAAAAGACAAACCGGAAAAAATATCTTTTTAACTATTTCCCAACTAACTTTTTTTGATATATTGTTCATAACCGGCCACCTTCAATCTGCAAAAAAATAGCCAAAATTAGACTCTTTTGACTAACTATTGAAGCATCAGTTTTTTATTATAGCATAAAGGAGGCTTTGAGAAAGATAAATTTTATAAGGCTATAGGGGCTTATTTGGGTAGCTTAAGGATAATAAAACCTATTAAAATATAAGCTATGCCCCCGACCCTAAATAAAATTAGCGGCTGGTTTGAGGACCATTCGATTAACTTATCAGCAGCTTTGCTTTTTAGAATAAAAAAGGCTTTAAAAACTCCGATGATTCCGATTAGAGCGATCAACTTAGGAATGAGCCCAAAGGCTTTAAAAGAAACTGAAATTAAACTCGAGGCCAAAAAAAGGGTTATAAAAAATAAAACTCTTTTAATTTTTTTGAAACTCTTTTTACGCAGTCTTTTCTGAAGTAGCTGCGGCCAAATAAAAAACAAAATTCCCAAAATGATCCAAAGCCAAGCGATAAAATTTAAAATCATAAATTTATTATACCATAGAAAGGTATTCTATTTCTTATCTTTTTTTTGCCTCTCTTCTAATATCTTCTCAGATATAGATGAAGGGACCTCAACATACTTTTCAAAATGCATAGTATAGTTGCCGCGACCACTGCTTAGAGAACGTAAAGCAGTTGCATAGCCAAACATCTCGGCTAAAGGAGCCTCGGCTGAAATAATCTGTTGATTGGCCTTAGTCTCGATACCTAAAACTTTACCACGACGTGAACAGATATTCCCGACAACATTACCAACAAACTCTTCAGGCGTAGTCACCTCAAGCGACATGCACGGCTCAAGCAATACTGGAGCGCCCTTTAAAAAACCCTTCTTAAAACACTGAGCTGCCGCCAATTTAAAAGCTAACTCTGAAGAATCAACATCGTGATATGAACCATCAATGAGGTTCACCTTAACGTCAACTACCGGATATCCAGCATAAGCCCCTTTCTGCATCGCACCGATTACACCTTTCTCTACTGCTGGTATATACTCCTTAGGGATTCTACCGCCAACAACGCTATTCTTAAACTCAAAGCCTTCTCCGGGAGCAGTTGGGATGATCTCCATCTCAACATGTCCATATTGACCACGGCCGCCAGTCTGCTTTTGATGTTTATATTCTTGAGTAACTTTAGTTAAAATTGTCTCCCGGTAAGCTACCTTAGGTTGGCCAACTATCGCCTGTACACTAAATTCATGTTTTAAGCGATCAACTATAACCTCTAAATGTAGTTCTCCCATTCCTGAAATAATGGTCTCATCAGTCTCTTTATCGCTATGCACAGTAAAAGTGGGGTCTTCTTCAGCTAGCTTTAATAAAGCCTTGCCGATTTTATCTTGATCATCACGGCTCTCAGGCTTAACACTAATTGACATAACCGGAGCCGGGAATTCTATAGCCTCAAGCAAGAGGGGATGATCAGGATCGCAAAGTGTATCGCCGGTTACCGTATGATCAAAACCAATTGCGGCAGCAATATCACCGGCATAAATCGTTGATCTATTCTCGCGTTGGTTAGCATGCATCTGTAAAATTCTTCCTACTCGTTCTTTACGTTCCTTGGTAACATTAAGAACATAGCTTCCTGCATCCAGCTTGCCGGAATAAACTCTAAAATAAACTAACTTACCCATATGTGGATCAGCCTGAACCTTAAAAGCAAGCGCTGAGAAAGGTTCATCGTCTTTAGGGTGCCTTTCGATAATCTTATCGGCATTTCCCGGTTCATGTCCCTTAATGGTTGGCTGGTCACTGGGAGCCGGCAAATAAAGTATTACTGCATCAAGTAATTTCTGAACACCTTTATTGCGAAATGCCGAACCACAAAGGACTGGAACGATTTGATTAGCAATAGTTCCCTTTCTTATAGCTGGAATCAATTCATCAGCACTTATTTTATCTTCAGATTCAAGATACTTCTCCATCAGCGAATCTTCCAACTCAACAGCTTTTTCAACCATAATATGGTGATACTTTTTAGCCAACTCAGAAAGTTCCTGAGGTATATCTTCAATATGAAAGTTTTTTCCTAAAGAATCATTATCATAAATATAGGCCTTCATCTCCATGAGATCGATTATGCCGCGAAAATTATCTTCAGCCCCAATCGGAATTTGCAAAGGAATTACATTGGCTCCTAAATCAAACTCGATGCTCTTTAATACTTCAAAAAAGTCAGCTCCAACCCGATCCATCTTATTAACAAAAGCTATTTTAGGAACACTATATTTATCTGACTGTCGCCAGACCGTCTCTGACTGTGGCTCAACTCCACCAACAGCACAAAATAAAGCAACCGCGCCATCGAGAACACGCAATGACCTTTCGACCTCCACCGTAAAATCAACGTGACCAGGAGTATCAATAATATTTATTCGATGCTCCTTCCAAAAACAGGTTGTAGCCGCTGAAGTTATAGTTATTCCCCGCTCTTGCTCCTGCTTCATCCAGTCCATCTGGGCTGCTCCGTCATGAACCTCACCAATCTTGTGCGACCGTCCAGTATAAAAAAGAGTTCTTTCGGTAAGCGTAGTCTTCCCAGCATCAATATGAGCCATAATCCCAATATTTCTTACTTTTTTTAGTTCAACTTGTCGAGCCATCTTTCACCTCACAAAATCCTTTATTTTATTACCTTTTTAGCTTCTACCTTAACAAATTAAAAAGACCCGTTATTATAACCAACCATCTAGAGAAATCAACCTTTTTTTAGCCTATTGACTAAATAGGTCATTTATTAGAATATAGAAATAACACCATGAATTTAATTACTCCTTTTGACCCTTGGCAAAGCAAACTTTGCACCTGTCCAACTAAATATAGCTTATCAGCCTATACGGGTTGCTCACATGGTTGTCTCTACTGTTATGCCTCATCATATATAAGAAAGTTTGACTCACCACGGCCTAAAAAAGACTTTTTAAAAAAGCTTGAAACCGAAGTTAAAAAAATTACTCCTGGATCAACTATAACTATCGCTAATTCCTCTGACCCCTATCAATCTTTAGAAAAAAAATTACAGCTAACCAGGAAAACTTTAGAAATATTAAAAAACTACGATTTAAAAATAAACCTAGTTACAAAGTCGTCATTGATTTTACGCGATATAAAAATATTAGAAGCTATTAATCGTAAACAAAGGATTGTTGCTTGCATTTCTTTAACTACTCCTAATGAAAAGTTGGCTAAGAAACTTGAACCAGGAGCCTCAACAGTAAAGGAACGCTTAAAAACAATTAAACTGCTCGCTAAAAAAATTCCAATAGCTGTGCGACTAGACCCTTTAATCTATCCCTTAACTACAGAGAAAATTGAGGATATGATAAAAAATTTAAAAACTGTCGGAGCAAAACAAATTATTACCTCAACTTACAAAACCAAGCCAGACAATTTTAAAAAAATGATCGCTGGTTTTAACCAATTTAAAAAACTCTGGGAAGAACTTTACTTAAAACAAGGTCAACGAAAAAATCAGTATATTTACCTGCCCTTTAAAATTAGAAAAGAGTTAATAGAAAAAGTGCGCAATGTTACCTTGAGTTATGGTTTGAAATTTTCCAGCTGCCGGGAAGGGTTTGAGGAATTAAATACTTCTGGTTGCGACGGGTCTTCCTTTCTAGAGTAAATCGATCTCTACTTCCTTGGTATTTAGAAGAGTATTGTGCACCGGGCAATTGTGAATAAACCTCAAGAATACCTCTTTTTTATCTCCTAACTGAGCATCGGTGTCTACTTTAACCTTGATGTCAACAATCCTGGCCGGGCTTTCAGTGGTTAATTCACCAGTCACCATAATTTCAAGCTTTGTAAATGCTATCGCATGGCGCTCCAAATATTTATTAGCATATACTCCAATACAACCTCCCAAAGCCGAAAGCAATACTTCCAAAAAATTTGCCTGACCAAACTGAGACTCTTTACCCTTTGAAAATTGTAATTTAACTCTTACTTCCATTTTACACTCCACTCAAAGAAAGAATGACATTTAAACCAAAACCAACCAAAACAGCCACTATAAGCATAATACAAACTGATTTTAACATATCCTTAATACCTAACTCCTTAATTAATACGACAAAAGTAGCGATGCAAGGAAAGTATACTGCCAGCACTGTTGATCCGACAATCAGCTGTCTTAAACTTAAATCAAGCGGCCTAAGCATTCCTACAGCCACATCCTTTCTTAAAAAACCAATCACCAGTGCTCCGATTGCCTCTTTAGGCAATCCCCAAAGACGAGTAACTAAAGGTGAAAGAATAACTGCTAAAAAGTCAATTATCTTTAGAAAAAAAAGAACATTTACTACCAATATTCCCAAAAGCACTAAAGGTAAGGCTTCTCTTAAAAATCCGCTTATCCTAATCCAGAGTTTCTTTAACACGCCAACTAAATGCGGCCGGCGATAGGGAGGAATTTCTAATAATATTTCCGGACTTATACCTTTAGTAAAAGCATTAAGCAACCAACCCAAGATTAACCAAAGACAAAACAAAGTCCCTAAAACAATCGCTATGTACTGGCCGCCAAAACGACCCAAAATATTTATAATCATCGCTGTCTGAGCCATACAGGGAACAGCGATTGCCAAGAGAGTAGCTGAGATGAATTTTTCCCTTCTTTCCTCAAACAAACGGGTGGCTAAAGCTCCCGGCACATTGCATCCTAAACCTAAAATCATCGGAACAATAGCATAGCCATGTAACCCTAGACGGTGAAAAATTCTATCACCTAGAATTGCCAATCTCGGCAAATAACCCCAATCCTCTAATACTCCTAGAATCAAATAAAAACTAAAAATGTAAGGTAAAACCATTGCTACTGGAACATATAACCCGGTAGTCAAAATACCAAAAGAAACACCATAGTCTATACTCCCCTCGATTAGATTGCCGATAAAAATATCGTGAAGGAAGCTCCCCTCCTTTAATAAAAGACTTAGCTTCATAATTAAGGGAGTATAAATATTATTGAAAAAAGGATTAAAAACATAGTTAATTAACCCTTCACCAAGAAACCTAATTATCAAAAATGATAAAAACACGATAAAGCCGGCAATAAAAAAAGAAAACGGAGGTTTAATGCTTAAATCTTGCAAGATATCTAGAAAGCTATGATGACGATGAGTGAGTTTCTGAACTTGGGAAACTAAATCGCCAATCTCAACCCAAATCGGATTTTTAACCTTCTTTAAAGGAGAGGTGCTTGCCTGATCGATTCTTTGGACTAAGTCCTTAATTCCTTCACCGCTAAGCGCACAGGTAGCCACTACCGGAACACCTAATAATTTCTCTAGTTTAACTTTGTTAATCTCAATACCTTTATGCTTTGTTTCATCCCACATATTAAGCACCACCTGCATTGGTGTATCGGTTTTTCGAATCAACTCTAAAGTTAGATAAAGATTCCTTTCTAGATTGGTAGCATCAATTATGTTAATAATTAAATCTGCCTCTTTAAGCAACTCTACTGATACCTTTTCTGCTTTACTGGTAGGCTTTAAGCTATAGGTACCCGGGGTATCAATTATCTCGGCTTCAATGTTAAAAAATTTCATGGTACCTTTAGTAAAGGTAACTGTGGTTCCTGGATAGTTAGAAGCAATCACCTTTGTTCCGGTTAGACGCGAAAAAATTACGCTTTTGCCTACGTTAGGATTTCCAATTAAAACTACTTTCATAACTCACCTACGATAACTTTCACCGCCAGGCCACGACCGAGAGCAATCTCGGTTTGACCGGCTTTTACAATTATTGGACCATGGGTAAACATACCTCTAATTTTTTTAACTATTACCCCTTCCCTAAGGCCTAAGTTTTTAAGTTTCTCCTGAGAATTCTTGCCTCCATCTATACTCACTACCTTTGCCGCTTGGCCGTCTTTTAGTTCAACTAAATTTAACATTATTTACACTCCTTACAAATACCAACAATCCTTAAAGTATGCTTAAAAGCTTTGAAGCTTTTTTTGCGACAAGCTTGATCTTGTAATTTTTCTATATTTTTATCCTCAAATTCGATTATCTTCCCGCAGCGTAAGCAATAAAGGTGATCATGATGCTTATCGTTACCGGAAACTTCATAGATCTTAAAGCCTTTACCTAAATCAATTGCCTCTAAGATTCCTTTTTCGTAAAAAAGCTTAAGGGTCCGGAAGGTGCTAGCTCGAGAAGCCTTACTATTTTTCCGCCGAAGATTTCTTAAAACATCTTCGGCGGAAAAATGTCTCTTTCTCAAAGAAAAAATCAACTTAGCGATTTCAGCTCTGGCTTGGGTACTTCGAATATTATGCTTTAACAATAAATCCATAACTCTTCTGTTTATTGAGACTGAGTCTCAATTATACTCTAAACCCAAAAACTGTCAACAAAATATCTAATAATAATCGGGAGGGTTAACTAGCGTTTTCTAAAGAATCAACTTGTCGCTGGAGTTCAATTACTTTAGTTGAAATGAATTTTTTCAAGGATCGCCTTTCGATAAAACCTTCCATGACCCCTGCGTTATTCGTAACCGGCACGTATTCAAGATTATACCTATCAATTAACTCCTTAACCGAGAGTAATAATGACTCCGGCCGAACTGAGTCCACCGGGGGTTCCATAAAATCTACGGCTAAAAGTAAATCATTTAAACCAGTAGCCATAAATATGTTTCTTATATTATCAATGCTAATGATACCAAGAAGTTTTTTATTCTTATCGACAACCGGATAATGTGAATTGTCGCTTGCGCTAAAAATATTCAAAATTTCAGCTAAAGGTGTATTTTTATATATTAATGGCGGATTCTTATCCATTACTTCTGCGGCCAAAGTCTTGTCCATCAAATCCTCTTCACTAATATTCAAGCCAACTTCTTTGGCTTTAATCATTGCTAATTTAGTTAGGGCCGGACCGACCAATTGCAAAATAAAAGTAGTGCCGGTAATAACTATGACTATGGTATTACCAATATCGCCAGGGAAGTATTGAGCGGCCAAAATAGATAAACCAATAGCTACCCCAGCCTGGCTAAATAAACCTAAAGGTAGATAACGCTGAACTGTTTTCGGTGCTCCGGAAATACGGGCACCAAAACGAGCGCCAAATGTTTTTCCGAGCATAGTGCCAACTACATATATTCCTACCAGCAGAACCGTCGAAGGAACCATCTGGCCAAGATTTAATTTTGCACCCACCAGAACAAAAAAAAGTACATATATCGGTGGAGTAAAGGCTCCAACCAGTTTAAAAACGTCTTTACTTTTGCGCGGGCTGTAGTTAGTGGCAATCACTCCCAAAGTCATTACCGCTAACAGCATATCCACATGTATAGCCAGAGATAAACCAGCAACTAACAACACTATGCCGACAGAAAAAGCCAGCAGCCTAGCTTCTTCGGAATACTTCTTAAGAATACTAATTAACCCTAATCCGGAAAGGCAACCCACCATAATAGCCCCGCCTACCTCATACAAAGGCCAAAGAAAAGCGGTCCAAAAAGTAGTATTTACTTTGCCGATTAGGGCTCCGGCAATGCTTGAAGCAATAACAAAAAGTAACAGGGCCAGACCATCATCTAAGGCGACTATGGCCAAAATAGAACGAGTCAGAGGTCCGCGAGTTTTGTACTCACGCAATACTTCGGTGGTTGTAGCCGGGTCAGTAGCTGAAGCAATAGCACCAAAAAGCAAAGCCATAGCAAAAGACATTCTCCAATCTCCAAATAAAAACAAACCAGCAAAACCAATCAATAAGCTAACCAGAAGAAAAGGGCCAATGCCTTCACAAAAAAGAATAGTCATCATCTGTCGGCCATATTTAGAAAATACTTCTTTTTTTAACTCACCGCCAACCATGAAACCAATTAAACCTAAGGCAAAATAGTTAAACGGCTGTAAAGCCGAAACTACACTTTGGTCAACCATTCCTAAGCCTGATTCTCCAATAGCTAAACCAATAGCTATATAACCTACCACTTGGGGTATTTTCAGTTTTTGGAATAGCCGACCTCCGATAGTTCCGCCAAAAAGAGCTAGACCTAAAAGAAATAACATATTCAGATGGGGCAATGAGACTTTGGATAAAAAAGCGCTAAATTGTTCTAACATAGATTAAATAAAAGGATTAATTAGTTTAAGCAAATATTAAACACCTAGGAGTGATTTTGTCAACAAAATAAAGAATAGCCATAATCGACAAAAAACTTAAAGACATTTAATTATTCGGTAAGTCTTTTTTAAAATGTTCCGTAAATCGCTAATCTTTATTGATAAAGGTAAATAAAAATATACGATATTACCTAAAGGGCGCAGGATAACCCCCTGCCTCAAGCCTTCCCGATAAATTTTAAGACCAATTCTCTCCTTAAAGCTAAACTGTTTTTTGGTTTTCTTGTTCTTAACTAACTCTAAAGCCCCAATCATTCCTTTATAACGCAGGTCTCCAACCAATTTTAGTTCTCGAAAATTTTCTAGCCCTTTATGAAATTCTGGCAACAACTGGTTAACTCTCTCTAATGTCCGCTCTTGTTTAAACAAAGCTAAACTAGCTAAGGCAGCTGAACAAGCGATTGGATTAGCAGTATAGGTATGGCCATGATAAAAAGTTTTCTTCTTTTCATAGTCAGCACAAAAAGCTTTAAATATTTTTTCAGTAGTTAAGGTTATCGCTAAAGGCAGATAGCCAGAGGTTATTCCTTTGGAAAGACAAATAAAGTCTGGCTTTGTCTTTGTATGTTCACAAGCAAACATCTTTCCGGTTCGGCCAAAACCAGTTGCAACTTCATCTAAAATCAAATGAACCTTATATTTTTTAGCAAGCCGGGATACTTTTTTCAAATACTGTTCAGGATAAATAATCATTCCCCCGGCAGCCATAACTAACGGCTCTAAAATTATCGCAGCCACTTCCCGGCTTTTTTTCTTTAACAACTGCTCAAGAGTATTAGCACATTCCATATTACAAGTTGATCTTTCTTTATTTAAAGGGCAACGGTAGCAATAAGGCGAGGGAACCTTAAAACTCTTAAAAAATAAAGGTTTAAACATCTGATTAAATAAATCTACCCCACCCACACTCATTGCACCGATAGTATCGCCATGATAACCATGATCGAGTGAAATAAACTTTGTCTTATTTATCTTGCCTAGATTCTGCCAATACTGAAAAGATATCTTAAGTGCTACTTCTACTGCGGTTGAACCATTATCAGAGTAAAAAACCTTAGTAAGATTACTCGAAGTAATTGAAACTAACTTTTCAGCTAACTCAATGGCCGACCGATGGGTAAATCCAGCAAACAAAGTGTGATCCAAAAACTTTAGCTGCTTAGTTATCGCTGAATTTATTTTAGGATGGTTATGACCGTGAATATTGCACCACCAGCTGGAAATAGTATCGTAATAAGACTTACCCTTTACATCGTAGAGCTTTACTCCTTTTGCCCGAGCAATTAAAATCGGTGGGTATTTACGGCAATCCTTCATCTGAGTATAAGGATGCCAAATATATTTTGAATCTTTTTTTATCCAATGATTCATATCAACTTTTTTCCGATAGGAATAAATTTTTTATACAAAAAATTCTTACTTCTAGAGTAAGGCAAAATACCTAAGATCTTTTCTTGGCTAATTGCTTTTACTATCTGAGGATTATCTTTTACTACAATCTTGTTTTCTTTTGGCTTTAAATTATTAAAAACCAGGCCGATTATTTTCATCTTTCTTTTCCTTATTGCCTCAATGGTCAAAAGAGTATGGTTGATAGCCCCTAATTTATTAGCTACAACGACTATTGTAGGGAGATTTAGATCTTTGGCGATGTCAATTACCAATCTTTTTTTGCTAAAAGGCACTAAAGCTCCACCGATTCCTTCAACTATTACAAAATCAAAATTTTTAGCTAAAAGCTTAAAACTTCTTTTGATCTTAACTTCTTGAATGCTCCTCTTCTCGCTCCTAGCGGCTAAATGTGGCGAAGCTGGAAACTTAAAGCGATAGGTTCTAGTTAAAGGGCAGGGCTTATTTAGATTCCGGCATCCGGTTTCGATCCACTTCTGGGTTGCAACTCGATAACTTTTTTCCTTTAAGAATCTTGCCAACAAACTAGTTACAATAGTTTTGCCTACTCCGGTATCGGTTCCAGTTACAAAAATACCGTTCATTTTACCCCCCGACAAAAATAAACTTGATAAGTCACGTTAATCTTGTTAAATTTAGCTAAATATATTTTCTCAATTGCCGCAATTTTGCTCTTAGTCCAAAAACCCTGCCGAGAGCTGCCTCTGACGCCGGTATATTTTATTTTTTCTAATAGCTCCTTCAACGAACCATGACTTTCTTTGTAGGTTTCTTCCTCTATCTTAACTTTCCTTAAACTAGCCTCAAGGAAACTATCTATTTTCTCTTTGTCCGGAAAATTAGCCGCAGGTAATGGCGAACTATTCTGAGAAAACTCTTTCAACGAACTTTGAAGTTCGCAAAAAGTGTTCGGACCGAAAGTAGAAAATAAAATCAGGCCCTCGTCTTTTAAAAATTTAGTATATTTTTTCAAAACCCTGGCTAAATTATCAAACCACTGAAAAGTTGCGTTCGAACTTATTAAATCAAATTCCTCGTTAAAATCAGTTGTTTCAGCATCAGCAGTAATGAATTCAATATCTTTACTCCTCAACTTAGTTTTAGAAACCCCAACCATCTCTTTAGATATATCAATCGCTTTTATCTGCGCCTTGGGAAAACACTCCTTAAGTAAGCTGGTATAATTTCCAGTTCCACAACCAATATCTAATATTTTATTAAACTTTTTAGCCTCCGCTATTTTAATCAATTTTAAACCAGAGAGGCCCTGGACTGTCGAATAACAATCATAAACCTTGGCATACCTTGAAAAATTACGTCTTACAATTTCCTTATTAATCATAAATATCCAGCTACATCCTTTTCCAAAAAAACTGCATGCCCGGCTCCTTTCACTAAGATAAATTCCGCCTGAGGCAAGTTATCTTTAATATCCTTAACTTCGGCCAAAGGAACGATTTTATCATTCTCGCCTTGGATAATTACTACCTGGTTCAAAACTCTTAAGCCCGAGACATCTATTTCAGTTTGCTCTAAGTAATTTAACCCTTCAAGCAAAAAAGATAAATCTAAATCCTTAAGATAATCTTTCATCAGACCCTTTCTAAACTTAAGACTTGTTTTTTGATTAGAAAAACACTGGCTGTAGAACCTAGAAAGATACCCCTTTTTACTTCGCTTAAGAAAATTTCTTATTTCTGCTAATTGAATTGCCGGATATTTATTTCTTATACCTACTAAAATAAGCTTATCTACAATTTGAGGAAACTTGGCACTAAAATTTGCGGCTAAAAGTCCTCCCAGAGACCAACCAAAAAAAGAAAGGCGACTTATCTTATTGTCTCGAATTACTTTAAGCAGTTTCCGTTCAAAATCAAAAGGAGAGCAAAAAAAAGGAATTAAATAATTAAAGTTTAGATCTAAAGAATCAAAAATCCTATAGTCGCTGGCCCAACCAGGAACTAAAACCATCAATTCTCGACTCCCTCGATCGATATACTTAAAACTGTCTGTTGATTGAAATGACATCATTGATTAACTTATCTAATATCTGTTTTTTATGCTCGCTGGTCAACGAAAACCGCAAGCGAGCCTCATTCTTAGGCACAGTAGGTGGCCTTATCGGAAGAACCCAATAGCCCCTAGACTTAAGCTCCTGACTTATTTTAACCGATCTTTGACTGTCGCCGACAATCCAAGGTATTATCTGAGAAGCACCTCTCAATTCAAGCCCCTGTTTCTTTAGCTGATTATAAAAATAGTCAGCATTATCAAGAAGGGTTTTCCTCCTGAATGGCTCAGTCGCTACCAAATCTAAACTAGCTAGGTTGGAAGCTATGACCGAAGCCGGCAAGGCTGTAGAATAAATAAAACTGCGACACTTATTTATTAAGTATTGCTTTACTTTTTCTGAGCAAGCAAGATAAGCCCCAAAACTTCCCAAGGCCTTAGAAAAAGTTCCCATTATTAAATCGACTCT
Organism: Candidatus Omnitrophota bacterium; assembly: GCA_021735655.1. NCBI lineage: Bacteria > Pseudomonadati > Candidatus Omnitrophota > Candidatus Omnitrophota bacterium. Next base: position 19,385 of record JAIPGM010000004.1, read on the forward strand.
ATCAGCTAAATTATATTCTTCAACTAGACCTGAGCCATTTTGGCCAAATATTCCGGTAGCATGAGCTTCATCAACCATTAACTTACAGTTGTACTTATCTTTTAATATAACAATTTCCGAAATGTTAGCCTTGTCACCATCCATACTAAAAACAGTCTCAGTAATTATCGCCGCCGCCTTGAATTTATTTCTTTCTTTTTTTAAAAGCATCTTAAGATGATCTAAGTCATTGTGCTGAAACCGAAATAATTTGGCACCGGAAAGACTTATCCCATCAATTATACTGGCATGACTTAGACGATCAGAAAAAATAACATCGCCTCTTCCCCAAAGAGCACTGACTATACCTAAATTAGCCTGATAACCAGAGTTGAAAACTAAAGCCGCTGGCTTACCCTTAAATACTGCTAGTCTCTCCTCTAATTGATGGAAAATTTCTAAGTCGCCGCTTAAAAGACGTGAGGCTGAGGAACCGGTACCGAATTGATCCAGGGCCTTTTTTGAGGCCACCTTTAGCTTAGGGTGGCTGGACAAACCTAGGTAGTCGTTCGACGAAAAATCAACATACTCCCGAGAGTCAATCCAAATAGTCCCTTTCAATCTAAGACTGGCCGGACTTAAAGTCCTCAGGAGATTATTATCTTTTTGTATTTTAAAAAAATCTTCTATTTTCTCCATAAATCCTCTATTTGCTTAATCAACTTATAATCTTCTTTTGGCTTCTGACCCTTAACCGTGAGATAGCCACCAATCAACATACCATTGGCTCCAGCCATAAAACCTTGACTCTGATGATCCTTTAATATTGTTTCCCGACCAGCCGCTATCTTGATAATCTTATCTTTTAAAATTATTCTAAAAATACATATTGTCCTTATCGCATCCTCATAAGTTATTGGCTTAATTGACTCTAGGGGTGTTCCTTTAATCGGAACCAAAAAATTTATTGGCACTGAATCAGCATTAAGCTCTTTTAAAATATAAGCCATATCAAATCTATCCTGCCAGCTCTCACCCATGCCAACTATTCCGCCGCTACAAACTTCTAAGCCAACCTCTTTTGCTGCTTTTATAGTATCAACTCTTTCCTTAAAGCTGTGAGTAGAAACAATTCGAGGATAAAAATTTTCTGAAGTTTCTATATTATGATGATAGCGAACTAATCCAGACTGTTTTAATTTTTCTAAATCAGACTTAGGCAATGCCCCTAAAGATCCACAAACAGTAATATCAAAATTATCTTTTATCTCAACGATACTTGAAATTATCACCGCTAGCTCTTCGGCTGTTAAGCGATTACCGCTGGTAACAATTCCAAACTTTTTAGCTCCAATAGCCTTAGCCGCTTTAGCTGCGGCTATGATTTCTTGTTTAGTTTTAAGTGGATAAGTAGAAATATCAATTCGATGCTTATGAGATTGGGCGCAAAACTTACAGTCTTCGCCACAAGATCCGGATTTAGCGTTTAAAATCGAACAAAGCTCTAGCTCTTGACCCAAAAACTTTTGCCTGATTTTATTGGCTTGAATAAGTAATTCGGAAAGCGGTGATTGCAATAGGCTTAAATCTTCTTTTCCCACTAACTATCATTATATTAAGGCTAATTTATTTGTCAACCAAATTAGATAGTTAGTTTACAATTACTTTTATAATATCCCCGGCTGAAACCTTAGTGATAAGCCCATTATTGCTACGCAAAAGTAAATAGCCCTTTTCATCAATTCCTTGGGCTTCTCCTTCAATCATCCGGTCAAAAATCTTAACCCTTATGCGTTTGCCCCAAAGAACACAAAATTTACTCCATTCTTTAAGCAAACTAGAAAAACTGTCTTTTTTGGCCTCTCTGTAGCAAGTTTCAATTTCTCCAAGTATGGCTCTAGCAATTTCGACCCGCTTAAACTTCTTTCTAGTATTAAGAAGTAATGAGGTTGCTTCCGGCGGTAAATCTTTTGAGTTAATATTTACTCCTACTCCAACTACTATAAAATTCACTCTATCGGTCTCAGCGTTAATCTCACAAAGTACTCCACCTAACTTTTTACCCGCAAGAATAATATCATTGGGCCATTTAACTTGACAATTAATGCCGGTGGCTTTCTTAATGGCCTTGATTACAGCTAAGGCAATAACCAAACTAATTTGTGAAACATCGCCCAAAAGAAAAAAACTCGGCCTCAACAACAAAGAAAAGTAAATTCCCCCTGATGGAGAGATCCATTTACGCATCAGGCGGCCTTTTCCTTTTTTTTGAGTTTCAGCAAATACAACTGTTCCCTCCGGTGCTCCATCTAAACCGAGCTCTCGACCAAAATCTTGAGTAGAACCTAAGCTATCATAGTAATGAATTTGTCTGGCTATGAGCTTTGTCTTTAGATTATGCTTTATCTCTTCAGGATAGAATTTATCCGGCACTGAAACTAAACTATAACCTCGATGAGGTACAGCTGTAATTTCATAACCTTTTTCAGTAAGATTTAAGATGTGTTTCCAGAGAGCCTGACGACTAATCTTTAACTTTTTGGCTAGTTCTTCCCCAGAAGAGTAGCCGGATCCACCCCTTAAAGCTTCTAATATTGCATAGTCTAGATTTTTGTTGCTAGTTTTCATCTAAGAGGCTATGAACGAATCATAGTTAAAATCATCTTAAACTTGGTTAAAGCGCGCAGAGCGTGGGGTTTATTGGCCGGCATAATAATAATTTGACCTTTGTTCAAAATGTGCGGTTCATTAGAAATCATAACTTCAACTTCACCATCAATAACACCAACCAAAGCATCGAAAGGAGCAGTATGCTCACTTAAACCTTGGTCTTTATCAAAGGCAAACACAGTAACTGTTCCGGTCTCACCTTTAATTAAAGTACGACTGACCACTGAACCTTCTTGGTATTCAATTAACTCGCTTAAGCGGGTTACTTTTCCCAGTAAAGCCTTCTCAACTGAAACTGATTTATTATCCATTGAGCCTCTCCTAAAATAATTAATAAACTATTATGAATACAAGGTAGGCAGTTTAACGTCTTACCCGGGACATCTTAGAACAACCTTCTTTGCAATGCGTAACTGGACGCAGCATAAATTTGATTATAATATTCATATCTCACCTCCTCAATTATTATCTAATTCCCAAAATGCTTCTTTAAATATTGTTCTAGAAGAGCCGTGGCTTCATCTTTACATTGACCACAGACTGTACCAAGTTTTGTTTTCTCTTGCAACTCATAGTAGCTACGGGTACCTTCTAAAACAGCCTGTTCGATCTCAATGTCAGTAACATTCATACATTGACAGATAATCTTAGCTTTTTCTTTTTCGATTTTATCAACCAATCCCTGGCGCTGATAGTAGTCACTGATTGCAGCTCTCAAAGCCTTATCGCCTAAAACCGAACAGTGTATTTTATGTTCCGGTAAACCGCCAAGTTCCTTAGCAATATCCTTAGGTGAAAGTTCAGAGGCCTGATCTAAAGTCATTCCCTTGGCCATCTCTGACAAAATTGAAGTTGAGGCAATAGCACTAGCGCAGCCATAAGTCTTCCACTTACAATCAATAATTTTATTAGTTTCCTTGTCAACCTTAATGACCACAACCATCTGATCGCCACACTTTATGTTTCCGACTATGCCTTTGCCGTCTGCCTGATAAGCAGCTTCATCTTCTAAAACATTTTTAGGATTAGTAAAATGTGCCTTTAACTTCTCACTATATACCCATTCTGGATTAGTCATTATTCATCACTTCCTTGATAAGCACTCGACATATCTCTTATCTTTTTTATTACTTTCGGAAGGACTTTAGCTACATATTCTATATCTTTAGCGCTCGTATCTCTTCCCAAACTAATTCGCACTGAACCATGAGCATATTCAGCTCCTAGGCCAGTTGCTAATAAAACATGTGACGGATCAAGCGAACCAGAAGCGCAGGCCGAACCAGTTGAAATAGCTATGCCCTCTAAATCAAGATAAAGCAAAATTGCCTCTCCTTCGGCACCAGCAAACGATACGTTTAAGGTACCGGGAATGCAATCACTAGGATGACCATTAAAATAAATATCAGAAATATTCTTCTCTATTGCTTCTTTGAGAATTGCTTTTAATTTTAATAAACGCTCCTCTTCTGGCTTCATCTCTTTAGTCCGCATCTCTATCGCCTTAGCTAATCCGATTATTCCTAAAGTATTTTCAGTTCCGGCCCGGCGACCTCTTTCCTGATGGCCACCCCTGATTAAAGGACAAAAAGGAACCCCTCTTTTTACGTACAAAGCACCAATTCCTTTAGGCCCGTATATTTTATGTCCAGAAAGAGTTAAAAAATCAACGTCTAACTCCTTTACATCTATTGGAATTTTTCCTACTGCCTGAACTGCATCAGTATGAAAAAGTGCCCCCCTAGAATGAGCTATTTTTGCAATCGTTTTAATATCTTGAATTGTACCAATTTCATTATTAGCCATCATCACTGAAACTAAACCAACCCTCTCACTAAGCATTTTCTCTAAACTTTCGAGATTGATTTTGCCTTGAGAGTTAACATCAAGATATAAAATTTTAGTACCTTTTTCTTCCAAGCATTTTGCTGTTTCTAATATACAAGGATGTTCGATGGCAGTTGTGACGATCTCGGTACGACCACCACGTAAAGAAGTACAATGCGAAGAGGGGCAAGAAAAAATAGATAAAACTGTATTGTTAGCTTCTGAACCACTACCGACAAATATAATCTCAGCGCTTTCAGCTCCAAGAAAAGAAGCAATACCTACTCTGGCTTCCTCAATCTGGCCACGAGCACGCCTGCCGGTTGCATGAAGACTTGAGGGATTACCAAAAAGCCCTAGCGACTCCCTTAAGGCCTTTTCAACTTGAGGATGCAAGGGGGTTGTTGCATTATGATCTAAATAAATATTCTGCCTAGCCATATTTTCTCCTTAAACCTCGCTAAAGATTATACTATTAAATCGCCCGAATGAAAAGCAACACCTTATTTCTTAAGAATCTGCCTTTCCTTAAACCAACAGTACAACACTGGGACCAAAATAAGGTTAGAAAGGGTAGCAGTAATCAGACCGCCTACAGTTGGTGAAGCCATTGGCCTCATAACTTCTGAACCGGTTCCGGTTGCTAACATAACCGGCAAAAGAGCAATAATTGTAGTTGCTGTAGTCATCATTGCCGGACGAAGGCGCAAGAGTCCAGCCCGGATGACTGTCTTTCGTATTTCTTCAATAGTTTTGGGGACCTTCTCTCTAAACAAATTATCTAAAGTTGAAAGTAATACTACCGCATTATCAGTAGCCACACCGAACAAAGCAATGAACCCCACCCAAACTGCAGTAGATAATCTAAGATCTAAAAAATATAGCAATATAAGGCCACCCATCAAAGACACTGGCAAACCAGTTGAAAGAATAATTAATGAACTAAAGTTCTTAAAAGCAATGTAAAGGAGCAAGAGAATAACCGTTAAGGCTATAATCAATGAAGGTATTAATCTTTTTCTCGACTCCATCTCTGATTCAAATTGGCCAGACCAGGAGATAAAATATCCTGAAGGTAATTTAAGACCCCCACTGCCAATTTTTTCCTGAACTGCTTTCTGAGCATTTTTCACAAAATCGATCAAGCCAACCTTCTCCTGATCAACATTAATAAAAACCCTTGCATACATCAAAGTATTTTCGGCACTGATAACTGCCGGGCCCAAGACTTTCTTTAACTTTGCCAGTTGGGCCAAAGGAATGTGGCCGCCGGAAGAAGTTGGGACAAATATCCTCTTTAAGGCCTCAGGGCTCTCCCTAAGTTCACGTAAGTACCTGATTCTTACCGGGTAACGCTCTCGGCCTTCAACAGTAGTAGTTATATTCATTCCACCGATTGCAGTCATAATAACATGCTGGATATCGGAAACTTTTATGCCGTAGCGAGCGGCCTGTTGACGGTCGATTTCTATTTCAAAATATGGCCGACTTGATGCCCGCTCAGCATAAGGACTCACTGCTCCGGGAACTTGCGCCACAATTTTTTCAACCTGTATGCCAATATTAACTATTTTTTCTAAATCTGACCCAAAAACCTTAACCCCTACCGGAGTTTGGATTCCGGTCGCTAGCATATCAATTCTATTTCGTATCGGTTGGGTCATAATCGGACTCACCCCGGGCATGCGAGTTTTTTCCTGAATCTCCTGAATTAATTTTTGCCGAGTCATACCAACACGCCAATCTTTTTTATCCTTTAAATGAATAATTGTTTCAATCATCAAAACCGGAGCCGGATCAGTTGCCGTCTCAGCCCGGCCTAATTTTCCAACCACCCACTCTACTTCGGGAATATCGCTTTTAATAATAAAATCCTGCTTTCGCATTATCTCCATAACCTGAGTTAGAGACGCTCCCGGTAATAGTACCGGCATAAATAAAAGATCCCCTTCATTTAAGGGCGGCATAAACTCCTGTTTCATGAGCGATCCACAAATAAGCCCAACTACTATCACCAAAATAGAAATTAGCACTATTATTTTCTTATGCCTCAATGCCCAGCTAATAGTTGGTTTATAGACTTTGCTTAATGCTCGAGCAGTTCTGTTTTCTTCAACCGGACGTAACTTACCGCGCAAAAAGTAATAACAAAGCGTGGGCAAAAGCACCAAAGCAATAACTGCAGCTGCAGCCATAGCAAAAGTCTTAGTAAAGGCAAGCGGTCTAAAGAGCTTTCCAGCCTGGCCAGTTAAGACGAAAACCGGGACAAAACCAACTATTGTGGTAAGCAAAGCAAATAAAACCGGCTTACCTACTTCTTGGGATGCGCTAATACAAGTATTCAGTCTTTCTGAAGAAGAGAGTTTAGAAACTTTGAGCTCCTCTCTTTTCTCAACAATTCTCCGGTAAATATTTTCAACTAAGACACATCCCGAATCAACCATAACTCCGATAGCTATAGCAATACCACCCAAAGACATAATATTAGCATCAACTCCAAATTGACGCATAAGTATAAAAGAAATTAACACTCCTATCGGAAGAACAATCGAAATGACTATGCTGCCGCCCAAATGTAATAAAAATATAATAATTACAAAAATGGTAATCAGGACTTCTTGACTCAAGGCTGTCTTTAAAGTGTCGATCGCCCGCAAAATTAAACCGGTACGGTCATAAAAAGGAACTACTTTAACTCCCTCAGGTAAGCCCACTGACAACTCTTTTATTTTTGACTTGATTAGCTGGATGACTTTCAATGGATTCTCCCCGTAGCGCATAAGAATTACGCCACCGGTTACTTCCTTTCCTTGCTTATCCAGAGCTCCTCTTCTAAAATCTGAACCGATAGTAACCTTAGCGATATTCTTTACATATATCGGTACACCCCCTCGGGAATCAATTACAATATCTTCAATATCTTCAGTATTCTTAATAAAGCCCAAGCCCCTAACCACAAACTCAACCCCACCCTCTTCAAACACCTTTGCCCCGACATCGATGTTTGACTTTTTAACTGCACTAATAACTTGATGCAGCTTAACCTGGTGAGAAAAAAGCTTATTCGGATCTATATCTATCTGATACTGCTTAACATATCCGCCGACTGAAGCAACTTCTGACACCCCTTCAACCGAAGTTAGCTGATAACGAACATACCAGTCTTGAATCGAACGAAGCTCGGCCAAATCATAACCATCACCTTCTACTGTATACCAAAATATCTGACCCAAAGCAGTTGCGTCGGGCCCTAAAGTTACTGAAGCGTCCTTGGGAATATTTTTTTTGGCAAAGTCGAGGCGTTCCAAAACTCTGGTTCTAGCCCAATAAAAATCAGTTCCGTCTTCAAAAATCATATTAACTAAACCAAAGCCAAAGGCTGAAGTAGAGCGCACCACCTTTACCTTAGGTACTCCCATTAAACCAGTAGTTAAAGGATAGATAACTTGATCTTCAACATCTTTAGGACTTCTGCCCGGCCAATCAGCATAAACTAATATTTGAAGCTCACCGATATCGGGTATGGCATCTACCGGAATTTCTTTCATCGAAGAATAACCCCAAACAATTAGCAAAATAAAGGTAGCTATTACCAAGAAGCGATTCTTGAGAGCAATTTCAATAATTTTATTAATCATAACTTATTAATTTAATGTTGATGCCCGGCTGGCATCGATTCATCTTCTCCCAAAGCTCCTCCATAAGCTGAAGCTGCTGCGCCTAGCTGTGATTGAGAATCAATTAAAAAATTTCCTTTTAAAACTACTGACTCTCCTTTTTCAGCTCCGGAAACTAATGGATAGAAATCCATGGTCATACCGTCAAGAACCCCTTGAGCTAGTGGCCCAACAACTACCTCCCTTAGTTGAAAACGCCCCTGGTCCAAATCAACATAGATAACTTTTCTTCTTCCAGTATCTAAAACCGCATCCTTGGGGATACTTAAAACCGAACCAAGATCACTTCTAAGCCAAACATCCACATACATATTAGGTTTTAGAATATTCCCTTCATTAGCAACTAAAATTTTAAGCCGCTCAGTTCTGGTTTTTTCCTTTATCACCGGTTCAATACTTTTAACTTCGCCTTTTAAAACAAGACTTGGATCAGCTTGCAAAGTTATCTCGACCAAATCTCCTTTTTGAGGCCAAATAATTTCATATTCATAAAACTCTGCATAAACCCACATATACTCATCAGGTAAAATTAAACTTCGGTCGGAAACTCCGGCTACTTCAAGCTCCTTAATCAAATCCTGATCCAAACCCAAAAGCTCAAGTTTTATCTTAGTAGCTTCAACTACATCTTGAGCTCTTTCTTTAGCATCTTCAAACCCCGACTCAGAAACCTTTTTATAAGTATTAAGCGCTTGTAAATACTCTTCTTCGGCAGTTCTTAACTGAGGGTCGTGAGCGACAATCCCTACAGTCCGCATCTCTTTATATAAAGGTACCACCTCGACTTTGAAAGTCTCTACCCCGGCCAATTTCAGTTCGGTAGGGTTTATGGTAACAATGTTAGTTTTTTCCTGAACCATTTCTAAATCCTTACTACCGATTAAAGTATTTTGAGGAGTTGAATATATCGGAGTTAAATCCATAAAGCAAATCGGGCATTTATTATTTCCTTTTTCAAACTCTTGAGGACTCACTCTAACCGAAGGATGCATGCCGCAGGTGTAGTACAATATTTTTCTCTCCGGAGTTGCCTCTTCTGACATTTTCATACCACTCATTTGATGGCCTTTATGTTTATTCAGATAAAGAAAGGCAATACTGGCGCCAGCTGCCAAAATAACTATTATAATTATCAATATTAATTTTTTCATTCCTTACCTCCTAAAGATCCTCCCCAATAATATACTCAATTTGAGCAACTGTCTTCATGTAATCTACAGTTTGTTTTAACTCGGCGATTTTTATAGAAATTACGCTTCTTTCAGCATCAAGAAAACTCAAAAAATCAACCACTCCATCTTCATAGCCAATACGTGATACCGAAAAATTATGCATGCTCTCAGGCAAGATTACATTCTTATACAAATCAATAAGTTGCTCTTCAGTCTCCAGCCTAAAGTGTAAGTCCTCTATCTTGAATGATAAAAAGTTTTCCTTATCTTCAACTTGATACTCTTGAGCTTCTAGCTTTGCTTTTTCAGAACTAATCTCTGAACGTACTTTCCAAAACCACAAAGGAACTTTTACCTGAAAGCCAATCATCCAGGCATCCTGGCCGTCATTTTCAAGATTAGTGGTTCCGCCGCCGATATCGATATACTCAGCCATAATTCCGAAATCAGGAATATAGCCTTGCTTGGCTAAAGAAAACTTATCCTTTTGTTTCTCAAGCATTAAAAGATCAATGATTATATGAGGGCTTTCAGCATAAGCTTTATCTAATAACTCATTTTTATCGATGTTGACTCTCTGAGCCAGTAGCCTAAAACCTAAAGGAAGCTTAATATAACTATTTTGGGGCCGGTTCAAGATACGATTAATTTGAGCTCGAAGAAGGTTTTTTTGCTTGTTTAATTTCAAAATTTTGTCTTCGATCTTAGCAATTTCTAAATCAACTTTCACCAAATCCTGCTGCGGGGCGGAGAGGGTTTCGTATTTACTCTTTATACTACTGCGAATACCTTCCAAGATCAACTTTTCAGCTTCCATGATGTGGACGGATTCAACGACGAAAAAATAATCATAAAAATAAGACTTCAAATTTTCTATAACCCCCCTTACCTCTAAAATATAACGGGCATAGGCCACTGCAGCCTCTTTCTGGGCTATGTCGCCTTTAAGCCAAAGTTTACCAGGATAAGGTATCGCTTGTTTTATGCTGTATTTTCTCTTCATCGGACCAGCTTTAGTTTCGACTGACTCGCCCCAAAAACCAAAACCAACTTCCGGCTGAGGCAGGCTTCTCTCAGCGGTAATCCTGGCCTTCTTGGACTCCCATTCTTTATTTAAAGCCCTCAACTTAAGATTATTAACTAAAGCCTCATCAAGCAATAATTCTAAAGTGTCTCTCGTTTTATCTTGAGCAAAAACTGTCATCCTCAAGACAAAAACAAACATCAAAGAAACTACAAGCAATTTTTTCGTCATAGCTTATTCAATCTTTTTATTATACTGATTATCTCACTTATTTTTTGTTGCTTATCCTTTTCCGATCTGCCGCTCAGGGCATCGACTACGCAATGCTCCATATGCTTAGAAAGTATCTTTTCAGCAACTCTGCGTAGGGCGCCGATTGAAGCATATACTTGAGTAGCAATATCAATACAATACTTCTTATCGTCAATCATTTTCTGGATACCTTTAACTTGGCCTTCAATTCGTTTCAAAGCAATTAAATTCTCTTGGTGAGTTGTCTTGTGGGGCATATTACCTACCTCCTGTTTAATTTTATCCTATCTAGAATGGGATTGAAACAATTGGCTAGAAATAGTGAGCCGATAAAGAAATCATAGCCAGGGAATAGCTTGAAAATAAGAAAAGAAAAAATGCCGGCTAAGCTTCCAAAAATGAACCCTCGTAGAGCTCCGAAACCCGAGGTCTTAGGCTCAATAAGCATAATAAACAAAAAGAAAAAACTCAAAATACTAAAAGGATTTACTCTTTCGAGAACGAAAAGAGATAAAAAGAAAACTAAGAACCCTAAAATATGCGGGATTTTCTTAAAAACATAAGCCAGATAAATCCCCACAACTATAATTAAAAAAATGTTAGCTTCGATATGCCAGGTAAGCGGCAATCGAAAAAGAACGGCTAAAAAAAGAGCGAAATTAGCTGGATTAAATAGGTGTTTTTTTCTAAATCTTAAAAGGTGTTTAGAAACAATGGCTAGTAAAGAAAAAATAACTAGTATATAAAAAGCCTGATGATAATCCAAAACTCCTGAAACAATAAATCCGGTAATTAGGGCGCTTTTGACTGAAACCCTGCGCCTAGAAAATACTTTATTTATATAATAATCAGCCAGACTGGCGCTAACCAGTCCACCTAGAACCCAAAACAGAAAGCGCAATCCCTCTTGAACGGCCATCATTAACGATAGCGCGCTCAAAAGGACGATTACGATATTTTTCTTGTCTTTTAAAAATTTTCTCATTCTTTAACTATTAACTTAGCCTTCATGCTATGATGGCCTCTTCCGCAATAAACTGAACAGAGAATCGGAAATTCCCCTGCTTCTTTAGCAATAAACTCTATTTTTCTAGTTTCCCCTTTTTTAACTGTGACGTTTATATTGTATTCCTTAATATAGACTCCATGAGGTACATCCCGGGAACTAGCCAGAATTCTTACTATGTCACCTTTTTCTACAACGATCTCCTCTGGCTCAAAACCAAACTGATAGGCTTCTAATTCAAACTCTTTAATTTTAGAGATATACTTCTCAGGATCCTTCTTAAATTCATCGACGCAGGAAGGGCAACAAAAATAATAAGTTTTTCCCTGATGAGTGTATGAATATTCTTTGCTAGCCTCTCCTCCCATAACCGGGCAAATTCCTAAATTGTCTTCGGATCTAACTGCCTTTTCATCCGTCATCTGCTTATTGGTATGATTATCCATGTCGTGGTGATGATGATCCATGTCTTGAGCATAACCCAAACTCAGATTCAAAAAAATAATTAAACCAAACAAAACTACTCTTTTCATCGCCCAGCCTCCTTTTCTAAATTATACCAGACTTTTTATCCCTACTCTACTATTTCAACCTCAAACTCAACATTTATTGTTGAATATACCGGGTCGTTGCTCTTAATTGTGACCGACCTTGCCATATGGCCTAATTTAACATGGGGGTGGTCTAAATCGGTTACAATGATCAACTTTCCTTCTTCGGCAGGCGCAAGATCAGCTTTCCAACTACTTTTTAAATTCTCCATATTCATTGAAAAAGCCGGACTCTCGCTTTTTTTCGTCTTTAGCCTGACTGTCGTGCACCCGCAGCTAGTCTTAAGTTCATTAATGGTCAGCGCCGTATTGCCTTTATTCTTTACCTTGACCGCTAACTCTAATTTACCCTTACTCTTACTGACCTTTCCTAAATCGTATGCCAAAGGCTTAATAAAAATCTCTGGCCGCTTTGCTCCGGCTTCCTCTATTAGCTTTTTCTCGACCACCTTTTTAGTTTTAAAGTCGATTATGCTATCAAGAGAATATTTTTTAGCTATTTTTAGCATAATCTCCTCTTCCCCCAGGCCAGCCTCTAAAAAGGCGTCTATGTAAGCTTTCATCTCTTTAGCGTGAGCACAAGTGCAGGAAATAAAAGATTTGCCGCACTTGCAACATTCCAATTTAGAATAAATGTCTTCTTTGGCCCCGGCAAAAACAGTACTGCTAAAAAACGCAACCAGTAAAACAAAAACAATAACTTTTAATTTTTTACTCATCGTTCTCTCCTCCTTCTACCGGATAGCCGGCATCTTCCCAGGCGCCAAAGCCATCCTCAAAAACCTTGATTCTTCCCGGCTTAAAACCATTCTTGATCAAAATTCTTCCGGCACTCATACTGGCATCGCACTTTCCTCCGTCCCAGGTACCTTCACAATAAAAAACCACCTCTTTATCAGGTGATATTTTATCAAGATTGTATTCTAAATCTGAAAGCGGAATACCCAGAGCGTCTTTAACATGCCCGGCCGAATAATCATCCTTATTTCTAACATCAACCCAAATAATATCCTTAAACAATAAAAAGTAATGTTCGTAAGCTTCCTCTAGGTGGACTATGGCCGGTTCTTGGCTAGCCGGTAACTTTGGCCCGCGAATTAAAGGATAACCTTTTTTCTCCCAAAAAGAGATACCGTCTAAGTTGTAAGCGTTGTAACCCTTCTGCCGCAGCTTCTTGGTTATGTAACTGCTTCTATGGCCGGCTCCGCAATAAGAAACTAGAGGTGTTTCTTTGTCGATGTCCTGAAGTTTAGCTAAAACATTCTCATCATTGCGGTCGAACCTGCTTTTAGGAAACCATACGGCCTCGGGGATGTGCCGTTCAATATATTCATTCTCTTCCCTTACGTCTAAAATAACTATTTTTTGTTCCTTCCCTAACCGTTCATAGAGCTCAGTTGAGCTAAGGCTGGGTATCTTGGAAATGTTTTTCTGGCCAAAGGATGCCTTAGGCCCAATCTCAGCTGAAATACTAAATTTTAACTTGGGCTGGGAGAGATCATTAGAAACAAGGTAGATATATTTCTCGTCTTTGCCGGGCTGCTTGCCTTGAGGATTGTAAATTACTTTTAATTCTGCCTTAACTCCGGCTGGTATTCGGTTAGAAGAAATCTCAGCAGTAGTACAACCGCAGGTAGTATAGACTTTCTCAATAACCAGATCCTCATCCCCGACATTCTCTACCGTAAAAATCTTCTCTTTTCTCTGGCTTTCCTCTATCTTGCCAAAATCCCAGTAATTTGAATCAACCCTAATATTGGGGCCGGATTTTCCGGCGGCTTCTTGGCTGAAAAATAAAGAAAAAAACAATAATAAATAAAGCAATTTTTTCATCAATCAGCTTCCTTTTTCTGCTTTCCTTCATGACAGCTCTTAGGAACTTTTCCGCTGCCTTTGGCAATCCAGTTTAAGAATCCATCAGTGGGCTTTCTCCTAAGATAATCTCCAATATTCTCCTGGAAAGTAGCTTTGCAGGCTTGACAATCAAAATAATAAGTTTTTCCCTGATGAGAAAAAAAATATTCCGTATTTTTACTCACCCTTACTCCGCATACGGGATCCCGTTTTTTAAACATTTTTAACCTCCAATTATATTGCCCGCTTGTACCTTCGCATCAACAAAGAATTAGATACTACGCTGACCGAACTAAAGGCCATGGCTGCGCCGGCAATCATCGGGTTCAATAAAAACCCAAATATTGGATAAAGTATACCGGCAGCAACCGGTATACCGGCAGCATTATAAAAGAAAGCCCAGAAAAGATTCTGTTTTATCTTCTTCATCGCATAATGCGATAAATCCATAGCCATAACCACATCGCGCAGGTCATCCTTAATCAATACTATGTCGCCGGATTCAATAGCTACATCGGTTCCGCTGCCGATAGCCAACCCAATATCAGCCTGAGTTAAAGCCGGGGCATCATTTATACCGTCGCCGACCATAGCTACTTTTAAACCTTCAGCCTGAAGCTTCTTGACTTCATTAGCTTTATCTTTAGGCAGGACTTCGGCTAAAACCCGCTTAATACCCAGTTGTTTGGCTATGGCTTGGCCGGTGCGTTTGTTATCGCCGGTAATCATAATCACCTGTTTTTTCATCTGTTTCAATTTAGCCACTGCCGCTTTAGAAAATTCCTTCAAAGTATCGGCTACGGCGATAATTCCGATTAGCTTATCGGCAGCAGCTACCAGCATAGCGGTTTTCCCTTCGTTCTCTAATTTTTCTAAATCTTTTTCTGCTTTTAAAATATCGATATTCTCTTCCTCCATAAACTTTCGATTACCCAGTAAAACTCTTACTCCCTCTACCCGGGCCAATACGCCTTTGCCGGTGATTGAGTTAAAATCAGTGATTGCTTTTAATTCTATAGCCTTATCTTTGGCTCCTTTTACAATTGCTTCAGCCAGAGGATGCTCAGAACTTTTCTCCACCGACGCCGCTAAACACAATACTTCACTATCAGCTTTATCATAAGCTACCACATCTGTAATTTGCGGTTCTCCCTTGGTAAGTGTACCGGTCTTATCAAAAACTATTGCTTGAATTTGATGGGCTAGCTGAAGGCTTTCGGCACTCTTGATCAATATGCCGTTTTCTGCCCCTAAACCGGTCCCGACCATTACGGCAGTCGGGGTAGCTAAGCCCAAAGCACAGGGACAGGCAATAATTAAAACGGCAATGAAAATAGTTAAAGCAAAAACAAACCCCTGGCCAACAGCCAGCCAGATAATAAAAGCTAAGATAGCAATTCCTACTACTGCCGGCACAAAATAGGCTGATATCTTATCGGCTAATTCCTGAATTGGCGCCTTAGACCCCTGGGCTTCTTCGACCAATCTGATGATCTGAGCCAAAGCCGTATCTTTGCCGACTTTGGTAGCTTTAAACTTAAAACTACCGGTTTTATTTATGGTAGCTCCGATAACCTGGCTGCCTTTAGATTTTTCAACCGGGATACTTTCTCCGCTGATCATTGACTCATCCACGCTGGAATAGCCGTCTGTTACTTGGCCGTCAACCGGAATTTTTGCTCCCGGCCTGACTATGACAATATCGCCGGCTATTACTTCTTCTACCGAAACCTCCTGCTCCTTACCGTTACGTAAAACCAGGGCTTTTTTCGCTTGAAGGCCCATGAGTTTTTTTATCGCCTCAGAAGTTTTACCTTTAGCGATTGATTCTAAAAACTTACCTAACAAGATAAAAGCAATCAAGAATCCAGCAATCTCATAATAAAGATTTTTCATATCAAAAGCAGATGAGCCCGACCAGATCACTATCGAAACATATAAACTATAAAGGTAAGCTGCTCCCACACCTAAAGCCACCAAAGTATCCATGTTCGCAGTATGGGTTTTAATCACTGCCGAAAAACCTCGAGTAAAAAACTGATAGCCGGCAAACATAATCGGAGTAGCCAGGAGAAACTGAATCAAAGCCATATTATTTACCATCCAGGAAGCAAGAGGCAGTTTTAACCCCGAACTCATCGCAAAATACATCAGCGGCGCAGCCAGAATAATCGAAACTATAAACTTAAGTTTAAGAATTCTTATCTCCCTTTCTCGAGTTTCTTTTTCTAAATCCGGGGTGGCTTTTTCTTGCTCAATCGGCTCATAGCCAGCGGCTTTAATTACGGCTTTAATCTTCTCGGCAGAAAGAATAGCCGGATCAAATTTAATCTTTGCCCGCTGGTTCACCAATAACTCTTTGCTGGTTATCCCCTTAAGGCTGTTTAGGGCTCCCTCTACCGTGCTAAGGCAATGAGGGTTGTCCATACCGATAACTTTAAGCTCTAACAGGCCTGCGGTTTTCTTATTGCCGGCTACCTTGTAGCCGGTTTTCTCTATAGCCTTATGCAAAACCTCCAAATTAACTTTACCGGAATCATAGTCAACATAAGCCTTTTCGCTGGCAAAATTAACCCTGGCTTGTTTTACTCCCGGAGTTTTTTTCAAGGCACCTTCAATAGTTGCCACACAGCTCGCACAGTGCATACCGCTTATACTGATAACCGTCTTACTTAAACCAGACATAGATTTACCCTCTCCTTTCGTTATCCGCAACCCCCTGACTGTTCTTTTCCGAGATACTCTTAATGATGAGCCTCATGTCCGGAAGGCATTTCTTTTTCACTGTTTTTTCTGCCCTGGCCGGCATCATCTTTACCCATCATCGGACAACTTTTCATCATTTCTTTCATCATTTGCCGCATTCCTTCGCTATCGATGCTTAGCTCAACCTCTTTCACCAAATTTAACTTTTTATCATATTTAACAAGCTTATTGCCTAAAAGCAACACTACCCCTCCATCTTCAGTGGCCACTAATTGTTTTTTAACCATCATCTGCATCATACCTTTTCCCATCATACTCTTGCTCATCATACCTTTATCCATCATCTCTGAAGAATGTTCTTCAGCAAAAACAGAAAAGTTAACAACAACCAACAGCAAACTACCTAAAACAATACCGGTAAACCGCTTCATCTTACGCCTCCTTTTTTAATCCGGGAATAAAAGCCGGAACCCGTTTTCTGTACTCCAGAAATTCCCAGTCGAACTGCTTCTCGACTTCTTTTTCCTCTCTCATCGCTAACTTGTAGTAAACCGACACAAGAACCGGCCACATCCCGTATGCATAACTGTCTAAACCTTCTCCAGGCATATTTATCTTCATTTATAATTATGCCTAGTCTAGGCAAGACTGTAAATTAGACCTTAGCCCAATAGCCAACTCTATGATACCACACCCCCCTATGGTATGTCAAGATGATATTAAAATATTTTCCGCTCATAACTCCTTGAGAATAAGGGTCTTACAAGCTTAATCCTTAGTAACCAAAAAAATAGCGTTTAAAGCGAAAAGGTTGGGGAAAAACTTTACTAACTTCCTTTTGCCAAGATAAAAGGCACTAGAAACCTTTATCTGTTTTTCAACACAGAAGTCTTTAAAGTCATTAATGCTCAAAAAATGAACATTGGGTGTATCATGCCAATGGTAAGGTAAAGAAGCGGTTATCGGAACTTTTCCTCTAAAGAAAATTCTAAAGCGGGCCGGAAAATAGGTAAAATTGGGAAAGCCAACAATTACTTCTTTGCCAATCCTCAAAGATTCAGTCACTACGTAGTCGACTTTTTTAATTTCTTGCATACTTTGATTCAATATCACATAATCAAAAGCTTTAGCCGGATATCCAGAAAGCCCTGTTTCAATGTCGCCATGGAATACACTTAAATCCTTCTCAACACAATTATAAATACCTCTCTCATCCAGCTCAATGCCTTGTGCTTTTACTTTCTTTTCTTTGACTAAAAAATGCAAAAGATCTCCATTGCCGCAGCCAAGATCAAGCACCTTAGCTCCGGGTTTAACAATCTTATAGATTATCCTATGGTCCAAACGTATCTTATCCATTTTTCACCAAATCATAGGTCTTTCTCAAAAAATTCTTAACCAAACGGGTCTGTTCGTCAACCTCCAGCAAAAAAGCATCGTGGCCATAGGTTGACTCTATTTCACAATAAGTAACATCAACTTGTCGAGTTTTAAGCTGCTGAATTATCTCTCTAGACTGATAAGGCGGATAGAGCCAGTCTGACTTAAAGGCAATAACTAAGAAGCGAGTATCAATTTTGTTACTCTTCGCCACTAATTTCCCTTCTGACAAATCAAGATAGTCCATAGCCTTAGTGATATAAAGGTAGCTGTTAGCATCAAAGCGCTTTACAAAGCTATCTCCTTGATATCTCAAATATCCTTCAACTTCAAAGTCAGTCTTAAAACTAAAGCTATAGTTTTTTTCTTTAAGTTTACGGGAAAACTTCTTCTCCATCGACTCATCGCTCATATAAGTTATATGACCGATCATCCTAGCAACAGACAAACCCCTCTGAGGCTGAGATTTTCCGTAGTAATTACCCTCAAGCCAATCTGGGTCAGCCATTACCGCCTGCCTCCCAACCTCATCGAAAGCTATTTGCTGAGGAGAATGCTTTAAGGCCGTAGCTATAGGAATTGCCGATGAGATGACTTCCGGATAAGAAGCTGCCCATTGTAAGACTTGCATACCACCCATTGATCCGCCAGTAACACAAAGTATCTTCTTAATGCCTAAATAATCTATAAGTCTCTTCTGAGCCGCGACCATATCAGCAATGGTAATTATCGGAAAATCAATACCATAAGGTTTATTGGTCTTAGGGCTAGTTGAAGAAGGCCCGGTTGAGCCTTTACAGCCACCAAGAACATTAGAGCAAATTATGAAATACTTATCGGTATCAAAAGCTTTGCCCGGGCCAATCATTATATCCCACCAGCCGGGTTTTTCGTCTCCTTGATGAAAACCAGCCGCATGAGCATCACCGCTTAAAGCATGGGCAACTAGAACGGCATTGGTTTTAGCTGAATTTAATTCCCCATAAGTTTCATAGCAAAGAGTAATCGGGCCTAGCTCTCCCCCATTAGCTAGCTTAAGCTGATCAGACTGATCAGCAAAAGTAAAACTCTGCGGTTCAATAATTCCTAAGCTATTTTTAGCATTTTTGCTCATAATTTACTAGATTTACTACTTAATCTGACTAAAGATTATTAGACCACAAGAGCAAACATTGTTCAAGGCCTTTATTCTTAGCCCTTAAACAACCAGGTTGAAAGATATCTTTCGCCAGTATCGGGTAGAATTGCCACAATTGTTTTTCCTGAGGAATCTTTACGCTTGGCTACCTCTAGGGCCGCCCACATTGCTGCTCCGCTGGATATACCGACAAAAATTCCTTCCTTCTTAGCTAAAAGGCCAGCAACTTTACCGGCATCAACATGGGACACCTTTATAATTTCATCGATTATTTCTCGATTTAAAACTTCCGGGATAAACCCGGCACCGATTCCCTGAATTTTATGCGAACCTGGTTTTTCACCGGAGATAACCGCTGACTCAACTGGTTCAAGGGCGATAACCTTTAAAGATTTATTTTTTTTCTTTAAGGCTTCGCCTACCCCGGTTACTGTGCCTCCAGTACCAACCCCGGAAATAAAAATATCAATTTTTCCGCCAGTGGCTTCCCAAATTTCTTCGGCTGTTGTAATTCTATGAATCTCGGGATTAGCCGGATTATTAAACTGTTGAGGTACAAAACTGTTGGGAGTGTTTTTTGCAATTTCTTCTGCCTTTTCAACAGCCCCCTTCATGCCTTTAGCTCCTTCAGTCAATACTAATTCTGCTCCAAAAATCTCAAGAAGTTGCCGACGCTCAATACTCATTGTGTCAGGCATGGTAAGAATTAATCTATAGCCCTTAGCAGCACAAACAAAAGCTAAAGCTATCCCAGTATTTCCGCTAGTCGGTTCTACTATAACCGAACCCTTCTTGATTAAACCTTTACTTTCAGCATCCGCAATCATTGCTGCGCCAATTCTGTCTTTAACGCTGGAAAGTGGATTAAAAGATTCTAATTTTGCCAATACTGTAGCCTGGGTATCTTTTGCCAAACGGTTGATTTTCACCAAAGGAGTATTGCCAATAGTTTTCGTAATATCATCTAATATTTTCGCCACAATAACCTCCTTAGTTATTAGCTGCTCTTTTTTAATGCCTGTTCGATATCGGAAATTATATCATCTATGTGCTCAGTGCCCACCGAAAGCCTCACATAATCAGGAGTAACTCCGGTTGCTAACTGTTCTTCGGCTGATAGCTGCTGATGAGTTGTTGAAGCCGGATGTATAGCTAAACTCTTAGCATCACCGATATTAGCAAGATGTGAAATAAGCTCTAAAGCATCGATAAACTTTTTACCTGATTCAGCACCGCCTTTAATTCCAAAACCAACTATTGCTCCGGCACCCTTAGGTAAATACTTATCGGTTCTTTTTTTCTCGGAACTAGAGTCTAAGCCGGGATAGTTCACCCAACTTACCTTAGGATGTTTCTCAAGATACTGGGCAACACTCAATGCATTCTCGCAATGCCTGGGCATGCGCAAATGCAAAGTTTCAAGACCCTGCAAAAAGAGAAAAGCATTAAATGGCGACATTGCCGGCCCAAGATCACGCAACAGAGTAACTCTGGCTTTAATAATATAGGCGATATTACCCATCGGTTTTAAAGCCTCAACAAAGTTTATGCCGTGATAACTAGGATCAGGATCAGCAATTAAAGGGAATTTTCCTCTGGTCCAGTCAAATTTTCCTGAATCAACAATTACTCCGCCAATCGATGTTCCGTGTCCGCCAATAAACTTCGTGGCTGAATAGACTACTATATCAGCACCAAAATCTATCGGTCTCAAAATGTAAGGCGATACGGTGTTGTCGACAATCAAAGGGATTCCATTATCGTGAGCAATTTTAGAAAGACCCTCTAAATCGGTTACATTAAGCTTGGGGTTCCCAATTGACTCAGCATAAATTGCTTTGGTTTTAAGAGTAATTGCTTTCTTAAAAGCATCTAAGTCATCAGATGGCACAAAGTTTACCTTAATCCCCAGTTTTTTAAAAGTGTAGTGAAAAAGAGTGTAGGTTCCACCGTATAAATTGTCAGCTGAAACTATTTCATCCCCAGCTTGAGCAATATTCAGCAAAGATAAAGTTATTGCTGATTGGCCGCTGGCCGCAGCTAGACCAGCAACTCCGCCCTCTAGGGCGGCTACTCTTTTCTCAAAAACATCGTTAGTTGGATTCATCAGCCGAGTATAAATATTACCAAACTCTTTTAGACCAAAAAGATTGGCAGCGTGATCTGTGCTTTTAAACTGATAAGAGGTTGTTTGATAGATTGGCACGGCCCTAGCACCAGTTGTCGGGTCAGCCTCTTGGCCTCCATGAAGGGCTAACGTTTCCGGTTTTAATTTTGAATCGATTTTTGTCATTTTATTACCTCCCTTAGTTAATTCTTAATTTACCTAATTCCCTTTCTTCTATGGCTTCTGCCGCAAGACACTCTTCTTTATCAGCAGGTATCTTTATTTTTACCTTAATTTTTTTATCCTTAGTGGTATACCTAGCAACGATCTTAGCACAGATATCTTTAGCTTCACTATCTAAGCGTCCCCGGCCAATAGCTACCGGACCTGGCTCAGTCAGTGGTTCGAAGACAACGTCTTCCTTGCTGCAAATATTAACTAATCGATCGTTTTCTTTTTCATCTCGACCAACAGTTAAAGAAAAGTAAGGATTAATCCTAAAATATCTTCCAGTCTTTAAAAATTCAATATCTTTAATAGTAAATATATCATACTTAATTAAATCATTTAACCTTTTAGAGAAACCAGAATCAGTTAAAAGACAACCTCCGGCCGGACAGGGATAATCTTTTATTCCTAACTGAGCTGCTAACTTTATCTGCGGCTTTCTGGTTCTACCGGAAATTTCCAGCAAAGCCTCTCTATTAACCCAACCCTTATTTTCAGCCAAAGTCGGAGCGAAAAGTTTTGCTGAGAGCGGTCGTAAAATCAAACCTTCCAAACCAGATTCCTTTTCAATTAAATTCAAAGCTTGGCGATGCTGCGACATTGGCCGCTGCCCGAGAACTTCCCCGGTGATAATAAAAGAAGCACCTATTTCCTGCATAAAGGCTTTAGCTTTCTTAAGTTTTAAAATTCGACAATCTATACAAGGGTTAAGATTTTTACCATAACCATGCTTAGGATTTCTTACAATTTCTAAATACTCATCCCCTAGGTACATTGACCTAAAGCTTGCCCCTAGCTCTTTCGCCCGTTGATCGATCACCGATCCACAACCTTCTCCTCGCTGACAACGACAAAAAGGACTCATAAAATTTAAAGCAACTATCTCAATGCCCTGTTCCAAAATGACCTTAATCGCCAAGGTGCTGTCTAAGCCGCCAGAGAATAATCCTACTGCTTTCATTTTATTTTATAAACTTACCCAGTCCTCAGATACAATATTTCCTTTAATGCCTACCACTACACATTTCAACGGTACTTTTCTTTGGGCTTGGCCCAACCCTTCTTTTACTAAAGCCAAGAGACCACCACAGCAAGGAACCTCCATAATCATTACAGTTAAAGTATTGATTTTTGCCTCATCAGCCAAAATTTTTATCTTTTCTAAATAAACCTCTTTATTCGTATCTAATTTAGGGCAAGCAATAGCCAAAGATTTCCCAACTAGATATTTGGAATGAAAATTACCCAAGGTATAAGCTACGCAATCAGCCGAAAGCAAAACATCTTTTCCCTGAAAATATGGCGCTCGGGGTGATACCAAATGTAATTGAAGCGGCCACTGCCTTAAAGCTGACGGTTGCTCTCCTGACACTTCTCCTATGTCTGGCTTATCAGAAAAATCCATCGTTCGCATCCCCGGACAACCCTGATGCGCCGCCACAAGCTTATCTTTAGCAACCGCAAAACCTTCAGGAATTTCTATGCCCTTTGTTTTTAACACTTCTAAGGCCTGTTTAAGGTATCCTCCTTCTCCGTGAACCTTCAAATGTTCAAGATGAGCTTTAATAGTACCTGCGCCTTGCTTTACAATATTCTCCATTACTTTTCTTTCGTCGTATTTTTCAGCTTCCCGTTCCTCAATGGTAATTGCATCTACCGGACAACTTCCGATACAAGCCCCTAGGCCATCACAAAAAAGATCACTAATCAAACGAACCTTTCCGTCAATAAGCTGTAAAGCCCCTTCGGGGCAATTAGGGATACAATCTCCGCAACCAGTGCATTTATCCAAATCAATTTTTATTATTTTTCTTTTTGACATGACAACCCTTTTCTAGTTTAAATATTATACATAAAAACACTCTTAGCATTCTTATCATTATATCGTTTAACTAAAGTTTCAAGAGTCACTGAATCCAAAGCCTTGATAATACTATTTCCGGTCTCATCCCAAAGTTGACGAACAATTGATACTGAGGCTGGTTGAAGACTATTATCATCTTGCAAATTATCAATTAAAGTTAAGCCACCTTCAAGAATTTCCACTATTTCTCTAACCGTTATCTCTCCGGGAGCTTTCGCTAAAGAATAGCCACCGTGGGCTCCACGAAAAGAATTAACTAACCCTTGGGTCCGTAAAGGAATAATGATCTGACTAAGGTACTTTTCAGAAATATCTTCCTTCCGGGCAATGTCTTTTAAAAAAACTGGCCCCTTATCGCAGGCCAAGGCTAAGGCCAGCATCAACCGAGTTCCATATCGACTACGAGCTGAAATTTTCATTTTTTTCTCCTAATTACTAGTAAGATAATCACCACCATAGGTATTATCAAATTCTATTACTGACCCCTAATTTGTCAAGGAAGTTATCACGACCGATCTCTTCGATTAAAAGAGCCAATCTTTGCCTGGGTTTAGCATTATCTTTGAAAAAATTAACTACCTTCTCGATTAAAGAAAGCACCTCATCTTCGGTAAAAATTTTACCTAGCTTGAATCCCAACCGGGGAGTTCTCCCTCCACAGCCACCCAAATAAACAGCATAGCCAACTATTTTCTCAGAATGATTAAGGTCAATCTCACCGTGTATACCAATTTCAGAACTTTCGGATCGAGTGCAACGATTAGGACAACCGGAAATCGCAATTTTAAATTTATGCGGTAGATCCAATCCGCAAACAATATTTAACTCCTTTTCTATTCTTTCAGAAAGAGAAAAGGTATTAACCAAACCTCGCTTACACCAGTTATTACCCGGACAAACAGTTGTAACTCTAAGTCGCGGGCCAGAAGTTCCAACTTTAATTTCAGCGAGTCTTAGCTCTTTCTCCACTTTCCCAATGTCTTCGAAACGAATAAAAGGAATTTCTACTGACTGACGAACTGTAAAATGAACAAAACTCCTAGCATACTTTTTAGAAATCTGAGAAAGTTTCTCTAGCTGCTCAGCTGAAGAGTTACCGGCAAGCATCCTTGTACGTAAAGTAAAATAGCCATCTTCTCGGGCCTTCAAAAACCCTCTCTTTTTTAAAGCATCTAGGTCTATCTTATCCTTCATTAGCTAACCTCTTTTTTTACAAAACAACTTAAAGTCTTTTTAACCGAAATTATTGATTTAGCAATATCAGCTGAACTATGGGCAAAAGATAAAAAATTTGCCTCATATTCCGAAGGGGCAAAGTAAACCCCTTGCTCCAAAGCAGACCGATAAAATAAACTAAACAAAGCCCTGTCGGAAAACTTAAAGCTAAACATTGATCGATATCTACTTATCTTTAAATCTATACCATTAGCAACAGCATATTTACTTATCGAATCACAAAACTGCTTAGCGAACTGGTTAATTATTTCGTAATTTTTAGCTTCCTGGTTCAAAATTCTCAAGGTTGCAATGCCGGCTTGCATAACAATTGGATTACCGGAAAAAGTTGACGCCTGATAGACCTCTCCCTGAGGAGCTAAACAATTCATAATCTTAGAGCTGCCACCGTAGGCACCAATCGGTAAACCACCACCAATAATCTTTCCTAAACAGATTAAATCAGCATTTATGCCAACAGTTTGTAAAAAAGAACCAAAGTTAAACCTAAAACCGGTAATCACCTCATCGGCGACAAGCAAACTATCATGCTTTTCAGTAATCAACCGCAAAGCTTTCAAAAATTCTATATCCGGAAGGGTTACTCCGTAATTTCCACCGACTGGTTCAACCAAAACTGCAGCGATTGACTTACCGTACTGCTTAAAAATGCTATTCAAGGCTTCGGTATCACCATAATCAACAATTAAAGTATGTTTTATAAACTCAAGCGGTACACCTTTGCTTAAAGGAATCTGTCCGGTTGCCAAGCCCGAACCAGCTTCAGCCAATAAATAATCGGCATGGCCATGATAAGAGTTTTTGAACTTAACTATTTTATCTCTTTGAGTGTAGCCACGAGCTAGACGAACCGCACTCATTAAGCTTTCAGTCCCTGAATTAACAAAACGGATCTTTTCGATAGCCGGGATTGCTGCGTTAATGGTTCGGGCAAGCTCAACTTCACTTTGATGAGTTGCGCCAAAACCAAACCCTTTAGTTAATTGATTTCTAACTGCTTCAACCACTTCTGGACGAGCCTGACCCAAAATCATTGCACCAAAAGATGAACAATAGTCAATAAACTCTCTACCTTCATAGTCGTATATCTTTGAACCATGGCCTTGCTTTAATAATACCGGTTCACCGCCGACATAGGAAAAACTCCGTACCGGACTATTCACTCCGCCAACTAAAAACTGTTTGGCTTCTTTAAACAACTGACTGTTCTCTGAGTAATATTCTTTCTTGTTCATATTTTTTTTGCCAATAAGCAATATCAGCTGCATGGTAACTGATTATATAGTCTGCTCCCGCACGCTGGATTGCTCCAATAAGTTCGAACACAAAGTCTTCCTCCGACCAAAAACCCTGTTGGGCGCCAAGCTTAGCCAAGGCATATTCACCACTTACATTGTAAACAGCTAAAGGAAAATTAAATTGCCTTTTAGCCTGAACAATTATATCCAGATAAGCTAAAGCCGGCTTAACCATTACAATGCCTGCTCCTTCTTTGATATCTTGTCTTATCTTCTCTAGGGCAGTTTCTCGATCATGATAATCAAGTTGATAGGCTCGACGATCTCCAAAACGCGGAGCTGAATCAGCGATTTCACGAAAAGGACCATAAAATTGAGAAGCAAACTTTGCTGAATAAGCCATAATTTTAACCTGATTATAACCATTTTGATCAAGCTTATTGCGAATTGCCCGAACTTGATTCTCGGCCATTGCTGAAGGACAAACAAAATCAGCGCCAGCTTTTGCATGTAAAAGTGCCATTGCCGCAAGAGCTTTAAGAGTTAGGGTATTATCAATGGCGACTTGACCCTCCAGAACTATTCCACAATGACCATGTGAACTATAAGCACACAAGCAAATATCAGTAAAAATAGTAAAACTAGGATAACGAGACTTAATAAAACTTATAGCCTCGCAAAGAAAATAATTACTCTCCCAAGCTGATTTTCCTCGCCAACTTTTTTGAACTGGCAGACCAAAAAGTAAAATATTCCTAATCCCAAGATGATCAAGATTAACCAGCTCATCCTTTAAGGCTTCTAAAGAATATTTAAAAACTCCTGACATTGACTTAACCTCATCGGCCGGACCTTCCTTTTCTTTTACAAACAAAGGATAGATCAACTTTGAAAGCGATAAATTAAACTTATTACTTTCTTTTATCATTTCTAAATTGCCTCACTCTCTCTCTAACTACTTCACCAACGATTAAAACCGCCGGTGGTTTAATTTTCGATTTTTTAGATCTTTTTTCAATAGTTCCTATTGTTGCCTGTAAAATCCGCGACTTTTTTGTAGTTGCCCGTTCAATAAAAGCGCAAGGTACTGTATCTTTTCGACCGGACTTGCGCAAAGCTTTAACTACATTTCCAATATTAGCTACGGCCATAAGATAAACTAAGGTTTCACAATCAGGGGCATCTATCAAAGCTTTTTTGTCTTTCTTTCTGCCAGTTAAAATGGCCACCGATGAAATTCGATTTTTTATTGTAAGCGGGATTTCAGCACTTAAAGGCCCTGCCAAAGCTGAAGTTATCCCGGGAATAATTTCGTAGTTAACTTTTTTTAAATTAAGATACCTTGCTTCCTCAGCTCCCCGGCTAAAAATAAAAGGGTCCCCCCCTTTAAGCCGAACTACCGTTTTAAAAGCCAAGGACTTCTTGTATAAAAGCCGATTGATTTGGTTTTGCTCTTTTAAATGTAAACCGTCACTTTTACCAACACAAATCTTCTCACAAGACGGTTGAACTTCTCTTAATAATTCCGGAGCCGATAAAAAATCATAAAGAACACAATCGGCTGTACGAAGAGCCCTGACTCCCTTTAGGCTAATCAATTCAGGATCTCCTGGTCCAGCTCCAACTATATATACTTTTCCTTTATTATTGTTAATTGACATTTAGCCTCCGAATGATTTCCAATAAATCATCCCTTTTTCTAAATAGCTGAATTGCCAAACGGCCCTGTAAATGGTGTGGTTCAATAATACTAAAAGGAATAATTTGTGAAATGCGTTTTTCTAATCCCAAACGGATTAGAGCTGCCTTAGCCATAACAACTGCGTCATATTTTCCGCAATCAACTTGGGCCAAGCGTTCTTCAATGTCACCACGAATATCCAAAGCAACTAAATCCTCTCGATAATTTAAAATTGCTTGTTTGCGATTTTTGCTACTGGTACCTATTCGAGATCCCTTGGGCAGCGTATCTAAGGTAAAGTTGCCACGAACGACCAAACAATCGGCCCGGCTTATAGATTTGGTTAGCGCCGCCACTATCAAACTTTTAGGGATTTCATCTTCTAGATCCTTTGCACTATGCACAGCAAGATCTATTTCACCACTCAATAAAGCTGCTTCAATTTCATAGGTAAAAAAATCACTCCCTTCCTTAAAAGCCAAAGGTGTCTTTTTATCTTTATCCCCTTTAGTCTTAATTACAACAACCTCAAAGTTAAAAAACGGCAAAAGCTGTTTAACTTCCTCAACCTGTTTAAGCGCTAACGAACTCGGCCGAGTTCCTATTTTGATATAGCGAATCATCAATCTGCCTCCTAATAGCTAACACCTGTTCTTCTATGGCCGCTTCAGCTAATTTTACATAGCTGCTCATAGATTGATTATGTCTTTTGCAAAGATCACTTAACGAATCAAGGTTTTTTAAAAAAACGCCTGGAATTTTTGTCAACTCAAAATCTATATCTCGCGGTAAAGCTAAATCATAAACATAAAGTGGCTTTTTACGCAACCGAATAACCTTGACTAATAACTTGCTACTCAGCACCTGGTGAGGGCTTGAAGTTGCACTCACTAAACAATCTGCCCCTAAAAGCTCTTCTGATAAATTATCTAGTAGAAAAACTTTGGCAGAATTTTTCCTAGCTAGACTTTGAGCCTTTTTTATCTTCTTTTTAGCGAAAAAATATAGTTCGAGATCAGTAAATTTACTTTCTGAAAACATCTTAGCTATTTTTCCAGTACCGACAATAAGCACTTTTTTCTTACTAGCTAATCCGGTATTAAAAATAAGATCTTCTAAAACAATCTCGGAAATATTGTTTTCGTTACCGAATAAATCTAGCTGTTGACGTAAATCGTAGCTCGAAGTTAAAACTCCTCGCCAAAGATTCTTAATTGGCCAAGAAAAACTATCCCTCCTAACCCAAGAATCTAATTGCTCAAGAATTTGCCTTTCTCCGACAATTTGTGACTCAAGACCGCAAGCCAACCTCAAAGCTTTACGGATAACACCCTGTGTATCCTGTATAAAGTGGGCTTTTTCAAAAATCGGATGGAACTGGCTCTTAAAATTTGCAATATCTTTTATTAATAGCTCTGTGTTTTCAGCAAGACCATAAATTTCTACTCGATTGCAAGTAAATAGCACCTCGGATTCAAAAACTGATTCTTTCCAGAACCGTACAATCTGATCACGCCGCAGGCAAGCATGTTCCCTTAGCGATAAAGGTGTATTCTTATAGTCTATTGCGATAGAGTAAAAATTCATCCCACTTCTCCTTGAGATAATTTTTTAAATCTCGGGATAAAACCGGATCCTTGCCATCAGTATACACTGCGATTAAAGCTTTTTCCGTTCGCAGAACAGCTGGTGAAATAAAATCACTCAAAAGAGGTTTGTCTACAACATTAACTGAAATGCCCTTGACTTTAGCCCAATTGCTCACCTGTTCATTTAGGAAAGAATCATCGGTTGCCGAGATAACTAAAGTTGCTCCGAAGATGTCTGATTCTTTAGCTTTGCGCTCCAACCATTCAATAGCCCCCTGCTTGGCTAACTCTCTTAACTCTACT
This sequence comes from Candidatus Omnitrophota bacterium, assembly GCA_021735655.1. Lineage (NCBI taxonomy): Bacteria > Pseudomonadati > Candidatus Omnitrophota > Candidatus Omnitrophota bacterium. Next base: position 48,867 of record JAIPGM010000004.1, read on the forward strand.
GTGACTTTAGGCGCAATCAGAGTAATTCTGGCTTCAGCCAAAAGCAAAGCCTCAATTTTACGCTGGCCTACTTTACCACCGCCAACCACGATGGCTTTCTTGTTTTTAATTTTAAGCGCAACTGGTAAATAATTCATAAACTCTTTAACTTATATCCCATCTCCGTCTAAATTAGACTTTAACGGCCGAGTGTGGATTCCACACTCACCACCGCATTTGCTAGTTCCAATCCAACGTCCGGCCCGCTCATTGTCGTCATTAGTGATTCTGGTGCAAGGAGAGCAACCTAAAGAACGATAACCCTCCTTATAAAGAGGGTTCACCTTAACTTCATATAAGGCTAAATACTGCCAAACTTCTCTTTCTTTCCAAATGAGAATCGGATTAAGTTTTATCAATCCTTTATCGCGTTCCTCAACTTCCTTGTAATCGGTCCGGGTTCGACCCTCAGTACAACGCAATCCAGTAACCCAACAGGTAACTTTCATCTCATCCACCGCTCTCTTCACCGGCTCAACCTTTAAAACCTCACAACATTGATCAGGATCAACATTGTATAATTCGGGCGATATCTCTGAATCATTCTTATATACTGCCAATTCCGGATAACGGACAACTTCTTGATTCATAAACTCAACTGTTTCTTTGGGCTTGAACCGAGTGGTTACAATAAACCCTTTTATTTTTGGGTCAACCTTCTTTGCCAAATCCCAAACCACAACTGAATCCTTACCTAAACTGTTAGCAACAACCAGGCCATCACCATATTTATCATATGCTTCTCTTATAAGTTGTAAGGATCGATCCACCTTTTGCTTAAAATTTAAAGTTTCAACCAATACTTTCAAATCGTCTTGTGTGCCTAACAAACTCATTTTTCCCCTCCTTCAATGATACTAACCCTTAAAATGAGTTAGTTAAATTAGATTTGATACTCTATTTCCTTAATTCTTCCGAATTTTACCTTATTCCAAATTCGTTCATGTATATAGTAAAGGAATATCTTTACTGTATTTGCGGCAATGCCCACTACCAATGACTCTTTAACGTCTTTGGTATAAATATAGATAGCAATTATCGTAGTCAAAAAAGCAATTACCCGCCAAGTTAAAGATTTGACTAAAGATCGTTTTGGATGTTCCATTTACTCACTAAATAGTATAAAAATGTATTTTATACACTACCTATTCTATCAAAATACTAGCTAATACTTTCAAAAAATATAGGCGCACAAACGCCTTTTTTAATCACTATCAATGCAATCTCTTTGATAGAGATTAAAATATACCATATTATTAAGAATTGTCAAGGATAAATTTTAAGTTTTTTAAACCTTGTTTCTAGTTGCTAAGTAGCCCAAATATGGTATTATTAAGGATAATAATCAAAATTAACCCCTGGGGAATGAAGAGCATTAGCAATTACAACTTATATTTAGTTACTGGTGAGCAACGCTCAGCTACAAAAAAAACCCTAGAAGTAGTGAGGTTAGCCATTAACGGCGGGGCAAATATTATCCAGCTACGTGATAAAAATATGGCCCGGTCTGAGCTAGTCAGCTTAGGAAAAAAACTCTCGACATTAGCTAAGAGTAAGAATATAGTATTTATTGTTAACGACGACCCGGATTTAGCCGCTGAGCTAGATGCTGACGGAGTGCACCTAGGACAAACTGACATAGAAAAATACTCGGTAGAAAAAACAAGAAAACTAATCGGTAGGAATAAAATTATTGGCCTATCAACCCATTCCCTAGAACAAATAGAACAAGCTAATAAGCTTGATATTAATTACATTGCCTTTGGACCATTATTTGAAACTAAAACTAAAAACTACTCAATTGGAACTAGAGATTTAACTAAAGCTTTATCGTTATCAAAATTTCCTTTAGTTTGTATTGGTGGTATAAACTCAAATAATATCGAAGAAGTTTTAAAGCTGGGCGCAACTAATATTGCTATGATTCGAGAAATTACTGAAAGTCAAGATATAGAAAAAAAAGTGAAACAGCTAAAAAGCCTGATAACCAAATATAAAAAAAATGCAGATAACAATTAACGGGAAAAAAGAAATTATCGATAACCCTAAATCTCTCCTTGAGCTTATCGGTGAAAAAAAACTAAATAAAGAAAAAATGGTAGTTGAGTTAAATCTCAAGATTATTCCCCGTGACAATCTTAAAAGTACTCAAATTCAAGAAGGAGATTCAATTGAATTTGTTAGCTTCGTAGGAGGAGGTTAAATGTCGGATTCATTAATAATCGCCGGACAAGAAATCAAAAACCGCCTTTTCGTGGGGACCGGTAAGTTTCCCAACAAACCAATCATAAAGGAAGTTTTAGAACAGGCTAAAACAGAAGTTGCAACCGTTGCTTTGCGCCGAATTGACCTAGAATCAAAAGAAGATAATATTCTTGATTACATTCCAACTAACTGCACAGTTATGACTAACACCTCTGGTGCAAGAAACGCCCAGGAAGCAATCCGTATTGCTAGATTGAGTAAAGCTGCTGGCTGTGGAAATTGGATAAAACTAGAGGTAATCGCCGACAATAAACACCTCCTGCCTGACAATCTAGAAACTTTAAAAGCTACTGAAGTTTTAGCCAAAGAAGGTTTTATAGTCCTGCCCTATATGAGCCCTGATTTATCAGTAGCTAAAAAATTGATCGAGGTCGGAGCTGCTGCAGTTATGCCACTGGGCTCACCAATCGGCTCAAAACGCGGAGTAAAAACTGCGGAATTAGTCAAAATTCTAATTAAAGAAATTGCTGAACCAATTATCGTTGACGCTGGAATTGGTTATCCATCAGAAGCAGCTTACTGTATGGAACTAGGCTGTGCGGCGGTCTTAGTTAATACGGCCATAGCCACTGCCAAAGATCCGGTTAAAATGGCTGAAAGCTTCAACTTGGCAGTCCGTGCCGGCCGCCTGTCTTATCTTAACGCAACTAAAAGCTCTGGACAGGCATCAGCATCTTCTCCGCTTACCGGTTTCCTGCAAACAAGTGAATAGCTATGAGTTTTTATAATATTTATCACAAATACAAAAACTGCTCCTTTGAAGAACTACCCAACCAAGAGCTAACCAAGCTTCTTTCTCTTGAGGCTGAAAAATCTTTAGAAGCAATGGCTCAAAAAGCCAAAACTTTGACCTTGCAGAATTTCGGAAAAACAATTAGCCTCTATACCCCACTCTACCTATCAAACTATTGCGAGAATGAATGCCTTTACTGCGGATTCAATGCAAACAATAAAATTCCAAGAAGGAAACTAAAAATTGATGAGCTAAAAAAAGAAGCTAAATTCATCGCTAAGACCGGCCTGCAACACATACTAATTCTTACTGGCGAATCGAAAAAGCTAAGCCCACTCTCCTACATAAAAGAATCTGTAAAAATACTAAATAAATTATTTAGTTCAATATCAATTGAAATTTACCCCTTAAGTCAAACAGAATATAAAGAACTTATCGCCGCGGGTGTCGACGGTCTAACAATTTATCAAGAGGTATATTCTCAATCAGAATACAAAAAACTCCATCCGGCTGGTCCAAAACAAGATTATCAATTTAGACTCGATGCTCCAGAAAGGGCTGCCCGAGCCGGTATACGTACCATTAACATCGGAAGCCTGCTAGGGCTAGCTCCTTGGCGAAAAGAAGCTTTTTTCATGCTAAAGCATGCTGAATACCTGCAAAATAAATACCCAGAAATAGAAATGAGCATTTCCTTACCGCGGCTAAGACCTCAATTTAATAACTTTCAAACTCCTTATGAGGTAAGTGATAAAAACATCGTCCAAATAATTACTGCCGCCAGGATATTTATGCCACGCTTAGGAATTACCCTATCAACCCGGGAAAATTCTCAGCTTCGCAATAACCTAATTAAATTAGGCATAACTAAAATGAGCGCTGGTTCAACCACTGCTGTCGGCGGTCATACTTTGGAAAAAACTTACATTAAAAATTCACTCCAGTTTGAAATTTCTGACAAACGAGATGTTTCTCAAATCAAAATAATGTTGCTTAAAGAAGGATACCAACCAGTGCTAAAGGACTGGGTCGGAGCACTGCAAAATGAATAACTTTGAAAAAGAAATCATTAAGTACTTTGGTAAAGATCAATTTAAAAAAATTCAATCAGTAACCATCGGCATTGCTGGGCTTGGTGGCCTTGGCTCAAACTGCAGCCATAATCTTATCCGCTGCGGTTTTAAAAAACTAATAATTGTTGATTTTGATAAGGTTGAGCTTTCAAATTTAAACCGCCAATTTTACTTCTTAAATCAAATAGGCAAGCGCAAAGTTGATGCCCTTAAAGAAAATCTGCTTAAAATTAACCCCGACATCAAAATCACGACTTATTGTGAAAAATTAGAAAAAAACAACCTAAAAAATATTTTTAAAGGTTGTTCTATTATCATTGAAGCTTTCGATAAAGCCGAATACAAAAGCTTAATCGTTGAAACTTTCCTCCCTACCGATAAGTTTATTGTTTCGGCCTCAGGCTTAGCCGGATATGGAAAAAGTGATGAAATAAAAATTCACCGCCTAAGAAAAAATCTGGCTATTGTTGGTGACCTTAAGTCCGAAGCCAGCCAAGACTTGCCACCGCTTTCTCCACGGGTAAATATTGCGGCAGCTAAACAAGCTGATGTGGTATTAAACTATATATTAAAAAACATTTAATATCTTAGAATGACTTAAACTGTTCTTTTGGCAAGTTAAAATAGCCCATTTTGAGCTTAGGAAACTCTCTTTTGATAGATTTAAGCAGATATAAAATACCTTGAGCTTTTACATTTTTGGTTGGAATTATTTTTCGATAGATCTCCGGATCCATATTCAAATTACGCCATTGAATCATATCAATCCCACTATTTTTTATAAGTTTAATCAAACTTTTTATTTGTTTGGTTGAATCTGAAAAACCGGGAAAAACAAACAGATTTATCGAAACAAACTTATTATACCTTTTGGCTATCGCTATTGACTTTAAAACATCTGAAAAACTATATCCTTGGGGTTTAAAATATAGATCATAAAACCTCTTATCTGGACTATTCAAGCTCACCCGAAAAGAATCAATCCCAGCTAAGCATAAATTTTTAATCTTATTGGGCAAGCTAGCATTAGTATTCATATTGATCGTGCCTCGGGAAGTCAACTTCCTAACCTCAACCACAGCCCTAGCAAGGCTATCTGCGCCTAGCAATGGTTCGCCTTCGCAACCCTGACCAAAGCTAACTATAGCTTCTTGGGCCACCCTCAAATGGTTACTCATAACCTCAACCAGCTCATCTCGATCAGGCATAAAACTAATCCGGTTATGCGAAGCACAAAGACCTTCCTCTTGATGGCTCAAGCAACCCAAGCATTTTGCATTACAACTTCTGGCTGTCGGCAAAGGTGCCTCCCACCGCTGAAGAAACAAATTTTTCGCGGCTAAGCAATTATAATTAAGAGCGCAATTAGCTAAGTGCTGATAAAGCCTATTTTTAGGATATCTTTTAAAAAAGCTTCTCACCCCTTCTTTAACTCGCTTACCATCGTAAAACCACGGGCTTTGGCGGACTCTTTTATCTACTCTTATAGCGCTAACAACAAAACGACCTCGATGAAAACCACAAGCAGTATAGGCCCAAAGCGGTAGACATTTTTTACTAATAACCTTTACTACTGGTAGATGTAACCTTAAATAAGCTGGAATCGGAAAAACTGCAACAGCAAAAACATCCTGGCCCTTAAATTTATCTAAAAGCTCAACTTTCTTGCTTTGAGGATTAAATCCCAGGGGTTTTCGCCCAGGCAGATAAAAAAGAGTTGAGCCCTTAGGCATTGCAATTATCTCCTGGCCCTTAGGTAAAGAATACTTTCCTAAGCTTTCAACCACCATCTTTAAGGTTGAGTGGTGGTAAACCTTACCCTTAGAATCGGAAAATAATAAATCAGGTAATTTGGCTATCGAACTCATAAATCGCTATTTAAGGCGGGGTGAATTAATTAAAAATCAAAATAAGACTACCGAGAACAAAAAAAACAAAAGCCATAATTAACTTTATTAAGCCGACGTTTTTCTTTAAAAAGTTATTAAACTTTTGGGATCCTACCCCCACTAATGAAAGAATAAACACGATCACTAAAGGAAAAATAAACATCAAATTATAAAGCACCAGATAAAACCAAGCTCTCAAGCGTAGCTGATCGCTCTTTAAAACAAAAACAATAGTCGGAAGATACAACTGTCCAGTACAAGCTGCTTCGAGCAAAGAGACCATAAACCCAACCGAAAAAGAAGTAATTGCTAACCCCCAAAGGCTATCCTTTTTCTTATCGCGAAGCTTTGAGCCAATAGTAAGATTTATTTTTTTCTTTAAGAATTTTGGCAACTGCAACAAAGCACCCTCTGACTTCTTGGTTATTTTAAAATGGATATAATCATAAATTGCAAAGATACCCATAAAAAAGCAAAAAAAGCCGACAACATAATAAAACCACTTTATAAAAAAAGTAATATTACCCAAAGAGTAAAAAAACTCAAAAACTCCCAGACCAATTAAAAGATAAGTGATAAAAACAGCAAGGCAATATGAAATTCCTACATAAATTATCTCTCTCTTTTTGTAGCCATAAATCGAAAGGAATGATATAAAGAATACAATCACCGCAAAGGCACAAGGATTAACCCCATCGGCCAAACCGCTACCCAGTATTGCAAGAAGCGAAAACTTTTTAAAAATATCCATTAAGTTTTGTTTAGAAAAGGCCGGTACTCCTACTTTAGTATCAATTACATCCTGAATAGCCTGATCAAGCCCAGCCTGGATTTCACCAAAACCAACAAACATCTTATCCCCAACCACAATGCTAGGAACTAGAGCTTTTTCGCGGCCAAACTGCTCACTCAACGATTTAAGCATCTCTAGACTGGCTGGCTCGCTAACCCCTGACTCCAACCAATCAGCTTTACCTTTATATTTTTCTTTTAGCTCAGGCAAAAGTTCAGCCTTAACTTTATGGCAAACATGACAACTAGAAGAAGTAAATACTAAAATTGTTGGCTTATCTTGCGCATAAGAATATCCAATGAGGCCTAAAAAGGCCATAGTTAAAATAATAATTATCTTTCTCATAGTTAGGATTATACCAATTATTGCTAAAAAATCTATACCAGAATTTATATTTCAAAAACAAACAATTTAGGGTAAAATGTAACGATGCTTTACGAATTCATCGACAATCAAGGCACATTTAAAGTAAAAAATCCTCAAGGCCACAACCTATATTTCCCGCTTACCAATCGTGATGGCTCACTACTTAGCTCAATAAGCCCGAATCTTGCTGGAGATATAAAAGCTGACAACGACCATTTTATAACTCCGCCTCTTTCTTTGGTTGATATAAAGACTAACCTCCTTTGTCGACGAGATTTCTTTATAAAAATTAGTTCTCCAAACATCAAAACAAAAAATAAAATTTTACGATTATCTAGCCCCTGGAAAGATACCCTCGAAGCAGGATTTCTCTACCACAAAGTTATAAAAGAAAGTTCACAGCTAAAAGCAGAAGTTTTAAATTTTATCCCCTACAATCTCGGGGTTGAAATTACCTGGATAAAATTAATCAATACAGGCAACACTGCCTTAGAAATAACTCCTACTTCCTTTATGCCTCTCTATGGCCGTGACGCTAATTGTCTTCGCGACCATCGCCACGTAAGTAGCCTCCTAAATCGAGTTGATCTGACTAAGCACGGAATATTGCTAAAGCCAACTATGGTTTTTGATGAAACCGGTCACAAGGCCAATGATGCAACTTATTTCTCTCTGGGTTTTCAAGATAACGCTAGAGCCCCATTAGGTCAATTCCCCAGCTTAAACTACTTCTGCGGCCAAGGCGATTTAATTAAACCTGATGCTATTGAGAAAACTGTTAAGCCGATCACTAAAAACCAAAAGGAGTTTGACGGAAAAGAGACGATCGCGGCCTTGCTTTTTGATAAAAAAATATTAAAAAAATCGTCTGAAGTAAATTACTTTTTAATCACCGGTATGGTCAGAGCCTCTAAGGGCAAGGCTAAGCTAGCAATAAACAACATATTCTCAAAGCTAAACACACCGGCTAAAATTGAAAAAAGCCTATCGGACACTAAGCAATATTGGTTAAAAAATCTTAAAACAATAGACTTTGACTTCGCCAACAAAGATCTAAATAACTGGTTGCTCTGGGTTAAGTTGCAGCCAACCTTGCGCAAGCTATTCGGCAACTCGTTTCTGCCCCACTTTGACTACGGTAAGGGGGGCCGTGGCTGGCGCGACCTTTCACAAGACGCTCTGGCCTTACTACTATCAGAACCGGACAAAGCTAAAAAAATAATTATCAATAATTTTAAAGGTGTCCGGCTGGATGGTTCCAATGCTACGATAATTACTAAAAAGGGTGAGTTTCTTTCTGACCGAAACAGCATTCCCAGAGTCTGGATGGACCATGGCATCTGGCCCTACTTATCCCTGCGCCTATACATTAACCAAACAGCTGACCTTAATATTCTCAATAAAGATATTACCTATTTTAAAGATCACGTCCTAAAAAGAGCCAAGGAAGTCGACCAAAACTTCAAGCAAAAAGATTTTTTGCTTCGCGATAAATCAAACCGTATTTATAAAGGCACTGTACTTGAACACATCTTAATTCAACATCTGGTTTCTTTTTTTAATGTTGGAAAACATAATATCATCCGTCTAGAGAATGCTGACTGGAACGATGGCTTAGATATGGCCCCAGATTTAGGTGAAAGCGTAGCTTTTAGTTTCATGTACGCTCGGAATTTAAAAGATTTGGCTTGCCTCTTAAAGCAGCTGAAACAAAAGCAGAAAAAAATAATCTTGCTCAAAGAAATTTCTTTTCTGCTTGATCTAATAAAAAATCCCATCAACTACAATGATTTTAAAAATAAACAGCAACGATTGAAAGATTTTTTTGAAAAAACAAAAAATATAGACGGAAAAAAAATTAGCTTGGAAATCGACGCAGTGATCAAAGATTTAGAAAATAAATCTGACCACCTGCTAAGTTGGCTTAAAAAAAAGGAATGGCTAAAAAATGGTTTCTTTAACGGCTATTACGATAATAAAGGAAAAAGGGTTGAAGGCAAAATTAATAAAAAAATTAGGATAGCCCTACCTTCTCAAGTTTTTGCCTTAATGAATAAGGGCCTAGATTCTTATCAGCTTAAAAAAACTTGGAGCTCAATAAATAAATATTTAAAAGACCCAAAATTGGGTGGCTTTCGGCTAAATAGTGACTTTGGTTCAATTTATCTTGACTTAGGAAGGGCCTTTGGCTTTTCTTACGGCGACAAGGAAAATGGTGCTTTTTTTAACCATATGGTGATAATGCTTAGTTACGCTCTCTATGGCCAGGAATTAAGCCAAGAGGGCTCAATAGCCCTAGAATCCATCTATAAGATGGCAACCACCAAGGAAGCTAGAATCTACCCCGGGATTCCCGAATATTTTAACAGCCAAGGAAAAGGACTTTATCTCTATCTCACCGGATCGGCAAGCTGGTATATCTACACCCTTTTTGAAAAAGTCCTCGGAATTAAACTCACAATCGGTGACATACGTTTTAAACCGCTTTTAAACGCAGGAAATTTTTTTAAAGATAGGATAAAGGTCAGCTTTTCCTTAGGTAATAAAAAACTAACTATTTGCTACCAAAGAATCAGCAAAAACAAAATTCTTAAAATAAAAAAATTATTAGTAGCCGGCAAAAAAATAACACCTAAGAATAATAGCTACCTAATAAAAAGAAATTCTTTGAGTAAAAATACTAGGATTACAGTTTACTTGGGGTAGGAAATTCTACCGATATATTTTAAAAACCTATCGAAAGAATAAGTTTCGTTTGGTCATTAATATTAACCAATTCAACAGTACTTTCAGTAATCTCAACCACTCTATACTCACCAACCAAATCTTCTTCCTTAAGAGTATTACCATTAATGATTGCAACCGGAAAATCTAAATCATAGATAATCCCATCAAGACGATAGACCCCTGCTTTTCCTGACCCAGGGACACTCTTTGAGGGAAGTGGCAACTTAAAACCTAAAGATTTTTGTTGATCAGACAAGTCTCCTTTCTTTATTAGCGAAAATAAAGAGCTGGCTTTTTCTAGCAAGTATTGTCGGCCAACAGTGAAAGAAAAAACTAAAATAGTTACCGCTAAAATTACTATTAAAATCGAAATAATTTTTTTGTTCAATGACCACCTTGACTTTTTAGGCTGGGTTAAATTTTTACCTGGCTCTTCTTGAGAGCTACCCGATTTATCATTACCTTCCAACTTTTTTAAAGCATCATAAATTATACTCACTGCAACTCCTTAATACATGAAGAGAACATCTCTGGACCAAAAATACTTTTTTCTTTAACAAATCCTAAAAGTAAAACTCGATCACAAAGCATATTAACTAAACGAGGAATCCCTTTAGAAAATTCATAAATTAACTTAAAAGACTCTGGGGCAATTACGATATGTTCAGCCTCAGCTTGTCTTAACCGAAAATTAACATACCGCTCCACTTCAGCCTGGTTTAAAGGACTAAGGTTATGTTTTACGAAAATACGTTGATGTATTTGTCGTAAATCAAACCGATTAAGCTTTTCAGTCAACTCCGGCTGGCCAACAAGAACAATTTGCAACAACTTATCAGTTGAAGTTTCTAAGTTAGAAAGTAGGCGGATTTGTTCTAACTGACGATTGCTTAAATCCTGAGCTTCATCAATAATGACTACTGCCTTTTCACCCCTCAAATTAATATCGACCAAAAAAGAATTTAGGGCATTGACAATATCGAGACGGGTTTTCTTTTTAAGCTTCAAACCAAAATCCTCTACTATTGCTCGCAATAACTGAACCTCGCTAAAATAAGGATTAAGGATCAAAGAAGTCCTAGTGTTAGCCGAAATTCGATTAAGAAAAGCCTTACAAAGAGTAGTTTTACCTGTCCCTACTTCGCCAGTGATAAGAATAATGCCTTTTTTCTCTTGAACTCCATAAGATAACGCCGCCAATGCTTCCTTGTGAGATAAGCTCTCAAAGAAAAATTGTGGATCAGAAGTAATATTGAAAGGTATCTTTTTTAAACCGTAAAGTTCTAGGTACATCTTTAGGCTCTATTGATGAAATCAGAAAGAAAACTATTTTTCCTTCTTTTCATTTAGATTAAACTGAACCGGTATCTGACTTGCCCTTATAAGATCTTGACCGAATATTTCACCAGGCTGTACGATTTCAGCGGTGATAAAAATTAACAAATCAATCTTATCAATGTCTTCGGTTTGACGCTTAAATAACCAACCAATTAAAGGTATCTTGCTTAAATAAGGTATACCAATATCATACCTGCTTTTTACATCTTTAAGCAAACCACCAATGACAATCGTCTCGCCGTCTTTAGTTATTACTTGAGTTTCTGCTTCTCGAGATGTAAGCCAAGGATAAGAAACAAGGGTGGTTTGATTTTGATCAACGACTCCGATGTCACTTAAACGAGCGGTAACCGCCGGATGGACAATCATACTGATAAAATCTTCGTTCTCGCCGCAAATCTGAGGCACAACATTAAGTTGAATTCCAATATCCTGATAGAAATCTAGAGAACCGCCAGTAATCTGAGAAGTTTCACTACTGGTTTCGGTTTTAACAATTGGGTATTTCTGTCCAACAAGAATAGATGCTTCCTGGTTATTCAGAGTAAGGATTACCGGCGCCGAAAGCGTATTAGTCCGAACATCTTCCTCAAGAGCATGAATTATCATCTCAAACTCAGTACCAGTAAGCTTACGGTACAAAAATTGATAAGCATTAGAAGTGATACCGCTTGCCCCGGAAGGTGTTGATGATATTGAAGGTATCGGAGATATCGCCCGAATTGCTGCCTGGCCAATAAGATCACCGGCACTATTTTTATCAGCATCTACATATTGAGCTGAGCTTGCAGTCGCTCCGGTTGTACCAGTTCCCCAGTCAAGACCAAAATCTTCAAGCACGTCTTTACTAACCTCCATAATCCTGGTTTTTATCAAAATCTGTTTCGGCATAACATCAATTTTTTCAAAAAGGGTATCTATCTCATCTAATTTCTTAGCAATATCGGAAACAACCATTATCTTAGTCCGAGAGGTTTTTCCTTCTTTGACTCTTTGTCTTTTAGTAACATCGGTACCAAACTCCCAACCAGCCTGGCCAGTAGTTTCTAAAACTGAAATTCTTCCCATCGGAGAAAGTAACGGCTCAATCATTTTCCTAGCATCATTAGCATCGATGAATTTTAAGCGATAAACTTTAGTCCGAGCAGGCTCCACCTCCTGACGCTCTTTAGCTGAAGCTTCTCTTCCGCTTATCTTTTCAGTAGTGTCTACCAAAACTATATTTTCTCCGACCCACTCATAACTATAATTATAGGGGCGGATGACTGCCTCAAGGGCAGTAAACCAATCTACTTGCTCTAAATTTATACTAACTAAACCTTGAACCTCGGGACTCACCACTATGTTGATTTTTTGACCTTCTTTGTAAGCTTTTTGAGCTATTGACTGAAGAACAATTTTGATGTCGACATCTTTAAACTTAATTACCGATATTGACTCATTTTGAGCACACACAAAGCTAGCCGGGATCAAACAACAAACAATAAACAATAATATAATTGATTTTTTATATTTTTTCACTATTCCTCCAGTTCTAAAGTAAACCCTTGGTTATTTTTCTCTAGAATAACTTTCCTTCTTTCAATAGTTAAGACTTTATACTCACCAATCATGTCTCCGATTTTAACTACTTCATTATTAATAATTGCCACTGATTCTTCTTCAGAGTATATTATACCTCCTAATTCCATGTTTGTAACGTCTGTTTCGCGAGGTATAAGAATTAGCCCATTTCGGCTAACTAAAGGGACAAACGGATCCCGGCTATTTAGCCCAAAAGAATATTTTTCTAAACTCGCATCGGTGGTCGCCGTTTGAGAGAATCCCAAAGTCGGCAAAACCAACAATAACGAAATAAAAAATACAACTATTACTTTTCGGCTATCGCGCATACTACTATTTCTATAGAATTATAAGGGTAATCTGAAGAAACTTTTAACTCTTTAATATCAAAAAAATATTGGCTAGTTTGAAGATATTCCAAAAATAAAGCTAAGTTATGAAATTTAGCTTTGGCCTCTATACTGATTGGCAAATAGAATAAATTCTCTTCCGATTCCGCAAGATAGTTAATCAATTCGCCAGGGAGAAAAGACTTTATCTCTACCCCAAACTCCTTGCTAGCGGTTGAAATAAAAGATAGTGATTCTGAAGCTTCCTGAGAAAGAATGAGCTTGCTTCGACTATTCTCTATTTGATTTTTAAGCTCTTGATTAACCTTTGAATACTCATTAAGCCTAGGCCAATCATTCTCGGTGCTCTTAATTTGCTGACCGATTAAAGCGATTTTCTTATTAAGGCCAATCACTCTCTTTATGCTCCAAGGAAGCAAAATCAGTATTTCAATTACAATGACCGCGATTAAAAGTGAAAACGCAATTATTTTTTTATCAAAATTTATTTTTTGCATTCGACAATGAATTTTAGAACCTCAGCATTATTGAAATTTTCCTTTTGGGATTCCTTTATTTCAACTACCGAGAATTGTGAAGAAAAGTACTCTCGCTCACGCAAAGATCTAATAAAATCATTTAAAGATACTAAAAAATCTTTATTCCATTTCACCACATAGCCTTGAATTTCTAGAGTTCCTTCCTGAAAATCTAAATTTTGAAACCATATGTTTTTAGGTAGTGAGAAAAAAATATCCCCTAAAATAAGGGACATTTTATAGCGCGGGGTTAAAACTTTATCTAACCTGTCGCGTTTTGTTTTTAAATTATTGGTTTGCTGCTTGATATCCTGCAGGGTTTTAGCTTTTGACTCCCATTGCTGCCAATTTTTAGCCTCAGAAGAGTAAGTATGGGCCTTTTTCAAAGCTATTACCTGAAGCAATAAAACCATGGCCAAGCCAACAATGGCAACCACAATCAACAAAGGAAGATAGGCGATTAAATTTCCTAAATCTAATTTCATCGCCTTTTGTTTTTGAGGACTTAAATTTATAACTACTTTTTTCATGCTAATAAATACATTATAAAATCAAACCGAAGGCGGCCGAAAAACTACTCTTAAAGTGATTAAACCGCTCATCTAGGATTTGACCGTCTAGTTTTTTTAAAAAGCTAGGGATATTTGGCAAAAGGCTCACCTCTACATCTAAGGCTTCAGCAAAAACACTCTCAATATCTTTAATCGAAGCTAACCCGCCGGTCAAATAGACTTTATCTATATGTTCACCTTTGTTAACTTCGAAATAATCAAAAGAGCTTTTCATTTCCTTGCAAAGCCCCGAGATGCCGCTTTGAATAAATTCCAGAAATTCGCCAGCATCAGGAGAACTCACAAGTTGCTTTTCAACCTCACCTGGCTTCAAACCTTTGGTCCGAGCTACGATCGCCACTATATCTTTTGTGCTGAATTTGACATCCCGAGTTAGAAAAGGAACCCCTTTATTTACGATCGTCATAACCGAGAAACTACTGCCAATGTCTAAAATGCAAGAATTAATCTCCTTGTTATCGCTACAGTTATCGAGAAAAAGATTGAAGATGCAAATGCTATCTAAATTTATCTCAGATACTTCTACTCCGAGTGTTTTAAAAGCTTCCAAAATATTATCGATATAATCCTTCTTGGCGACGGCTAGCAAAATTGATAGCTCTGTTGGGCTGGCATCTTTTAAAATATAATAATCAAAATACACCTCTTCCGGAGAAAAAGGAATATGCTTATTCAGCTCATAGAAAAGTGCCTGCTCTAATCTTTTCTTCTCCATTTTAGGAAAGGAAAAATAACGCACTAGACAACTCGGATTCTTAATAGAAATCTTGACTGATTTGGCAGAAATCTTCTTTTGAGCCCAGACTTTTCCAAGAGTTTTAACTAAATCTTCATTCGGTTCAATAAAATAATCAGAAAGGCTATCTCCTTTAAAAATTAGCCCTTTAAGGTAGTAATTTCCAATGTTTAAACCTACCGTGGGCCTAGCTTCAGTTTTAAGAAAATCATTCGGCCGGAGAATTTTTCTAACCTGTTCTTTAAATTGGCTAATCGGTAAGGATTTTTTGAATCGCTTCAAAACAGACTGCGATTGAATTGCTTTTAGAAAAACATTAGCCTTGATCATCATATATATACTATTATAGTCATTACGGCTTGTCAACGCAATAGGAAGAATTTTACTCTACTTCGGAAAAGCCAACAGGACAACTTGTTCCGATATGAATATTTGGGGCAGGAGTGTTTACAGAATTAGATCTACAAAGAAGACCGTCCTCGTCAATATAATAAGTTTTAGCTTGAGCTAAATTCTGCGGTGTGGCCGTAGCGTAGAAATCAATGTAAGTATTAGGAACCGCTTTAATAATATATTCCTGCTTTATGCCGCTAGCTAAAGAAACGTCAATATAGGGAGGCTGGGCAGAAGCTAACTCCTGTAAAGTTGCATATTCCGGGTTAGTTGCCCGCCACTGCACTTCAGCAGAACAAACAATGCGAAGAAGATTCGCCGAAATAGCTGCTCGGGCAGACATCCGCGAACGCAATAAATTAGGTATAGCCAAAGCTGCCAAGACAGATATTATGGTTACAACTATCATAAGCTCCATGAGAGTTATGGCCTTTTTTAATTTTTCCATTTTATCTTAAAAGCATAAAGGTTAGCTTTATCTAACGCTATAAACGGTTCAAAGTAATCAAGAGTCTTTGCTTTTGTAAAATAAAGCTTAGCAAGCAAGCTCTCGCCTAAAGCTTTATTCGAAACTCCGATACATTTCCACTGACCGTTATCCTTAAAAAAGAAACCACCAGAATTAAATCGCATTGGCTGGCTCATTTTAGATTCATTATAGGTCAAGTTGTCGCCATCAAAAATAAAAGTAAAACTAAGCTCTTTGAATTTTTTTTCCGGCTGTTGAAACATCGTAGCCCGAGAACTATTCAGAGCTAAAACTATGCCATTGTCAAAATAAACAGTTCCTGAATCCTCCCTACCTGCCGCCAAATAAAGCGGAAATGTCCACTTCTCAGAAACTACCTCGTTTACCTCTCGGCCAATTCTAGAAAACATTACCTCTTCGTAAAGAAGTTCTGCTTCTGACTGCTTTAAACCAAACACCCGAAAAAGATTATTAATCACTTCCAACTTCGGCAGATCTTGATGCTTGATTATATAAACTTTGGCAAAATTCCAATTACCTAAAAAAGAAATGGCTGAAATTTTATAGATCATGGTCTCATCAATAAACAAATAGGCTGGTGCCGGAATTTTAACAAAAATTACATCTTTTATTTTCTTAGCTAATCCTTTAGGTATTTTGTACTCTTTAAAAATAGCCTCGATATTTTTTTCTTCAGATCTCAATATCTTATTAAGAAAAACAATTGAGGAAAAGTCGTCACCAAGGAAAGAATTAATTTGATCAAAAAGTGCGTCTGAAGAATTATTGATCATACGTAAAATTCGTACAGCTTCCTCTTCGTTACCAGCCAAGAAAACCCTCGCCATCCAATAAGTAATCGGTGCATCTTGAATTTGTGGGTCGACTAAGGTACGTCGATTAGCTATCTCTTTAAACCAGTTGCCATAATCCCACCAACTATTAATTACGCTATTCTCAGGTGTTTTTTCCTTTATTTGGATCATAAGATCATACCAACCATCATTAAGTATTGGAAACTGTATACTGGCTTGAGAAAAGCTTCTTCGCACCGGAATTGAAACTACAAGGCAAATTAAACAAACCGCACTCAAAATAAGGCCACTTCTAACCTTATGGCTACTAACGCCTCTTACCCAATTCGGAAGTAACCGCCAGACATCGCCCAAGCTAACACTTAAAAAAATACCTAAAGGCACAAAAAGGAATTGAGTAAAACGCAACCCTTTTAGGCTGGCAAAAAACATAACAAAGGTCCAACAGCTAAGAATCAATACTATATCTGCCCGCTTGCCTCTTTTCTCTCGCAAATATGTCCAAAGCAAACCAAACAAAGACAACATAAATATAGCCCAACCGCCAGTATATACCGGAATACTTGTAAAGCTTCCTTGCTTTAGCTCTGACACCGTATATAAAACTGAGGGCCAAATCGAGAAAGAAAGAGAGTTGCCCAATCTTAAATTGCTAGCTAAAGAACCATAAAGAAAAGAAAAAGGTTCAACCTTTGCAATAAGTAAACAAAAAATTACACTCCCCGATAAGAAAACAGCCAGAGAAACTAGATAGGGTGCATTTTTTTTCTTCAGGGTATCTCTATCTTTAAAATGTAAACAAAAATTATTAGCCAAGGTCGCAAGAAAAAATATAACGATTACCGCGAAAATAAACCACCAACCAACCCAGCTAAAAGCATATAATCCTAAAAGCAATGAAGCTAATAAAGAGTACTTAACGATTTGTATAAAAGTTTTGCTTTTTAGCCCTATACCAAGAAACCAAACTATCAACAAAGGAAATAAAACATTAAATACATCCTGGTCAAACCAACCAGCAGAACTACGATGAATAAACACCGGAGAAAGACCAATAAAGATAATCGCAAATATTCCGGAAATGTTCGAAAAGAAATAACGACAGAATAGGTAAAGAACAATACAAAACACAAAGGTAAGGAAAACCGGCAAATAAAAAACAAATTTCTCCAAAGACAGGTTGGGGAAAATAAATGAAACTGCCCTATATAAATAGGCTGAAAAATAATAAAGAAACCTCTCAGGTGGAACTAACCCTCCCTGGGGGGCAAGCATAAACTTATCATAGATCTTGCCGTCTACTATCTTATTTCCCGGATAACCATTTTCTAAGGTAAGCCTAGTAAAACGTTTTCGACAATAAGGATCAACTTCAAGTAAGTAAGTCTGACCACTATCATCTTGATATTGTGACTTTAGCCGCTCGTATTCCTTATTAACTCGCAGTTTAAAGCCTTTAGAATTCTTTCTGCCCTCTTTGACTACCTGCTTAGCAATTTTTTCCTTTATCAAAGAGTTATAGCCAGGATACTGCTTTTGGGTAAATTCTCGAGCCTGAGAAAGCATCCGATCCTCTATATTAAGATGGGCTCTTTTCTTAAGTTGGGGAAAGTTGGCCGGAAATAAACGTAGGTAGACATTTAGCCCCAATACAGTTGCGAGGATTAAAAAAATGGTTACTTTTTTTAGCTTATCCATATCTTTATCGATATTTTACCATACTAAGTTTAAATCGCAATAACCGGATTGACTTTAAAGGCGGGTCGTAAAAATAATAAGGCGGTGGGAATCCCACCGCCTTATTATTTAATCACTTTTTTGCTTACTGCATTTCAGCATAACCAGATGGACAAGCATTCGTACCTTCATGAGCTGCGGCAGCAGTGCCAACAGCAGTAGATCTACATAGAATTCCATCTTCATCTATATAGAAAGAATGACCTTGTGCAGCAGTATTAACTGCTCTAGCTGCAAAAGTCCCATTAGTGTTGTCGGTAACAACTGAAAAAGTATATCCCTGTTTAGTTCCACCAGCCAAAGTTGTATCAATATAGGGTGGATTCTCACTGCCTAAAGTTGCCAAGGCAGCATAACCAGGATTAGTTGCTCGATATTGAATCTCAGCGGCAGCAACTGTATGAGCGGCTGCAGCTGCAGCAGCTTCTTGGGCTGACAAACGAGCCCTCAAAAGATTGGGTATAGCTATCGCCGCTAAAAGAGCAATGATAGCTACAACGATCATAATTTCAACAAGAGTAAAACCTTTCTTCATCTTAACACCTCCAAATTTTCAAATGGCGAGATCCTCTTTTTTAAACTTTTTCACCTCCTTTTCAAAAAAGAACCTCATTAATAAAATAATATAAAGAACACTGTTTCAAGGGCTTAACTTAAGGCTTCTTGCCTATTTTACCCGACCACTTCAAATATAGCATATCGACCTCAGCTTGTCAACGCCAAGACTTAGCTTATCAATGAACTCCGCCAATATATTGGGTAATTTTGATTATTGGCAAAAATAAAGAAACTACAATGCCACCAACGACTATTCCCAAAAAGCCAATAACTATAGGCTCGATTAAACTTGATAACCCAGCAACCATAGCATCAGTCTGCTCTTCATAAAATTGAGCTATCTTAGACAACATCTCCTCCAGCCTTCCGCTTTTTTCACCTACCGAAATCATCCTGGTAACCATTGGAGGGAAAACTCCGGTTTTTTCTAAAGGAAAAGAAATCGGCTGTCCTTCTTGAATCGCTGTCCGGGACTCCATAACTGCCTCTTCAATAACAACATTTCCTGAGGTCTTGGCTACAATCTCCAAACACTTTAATATCGGAACTCCGCTACGAACCAAAGTAGAAAATGTCCGGGAAAATTTAGCAATCGCTAACTTTCTAGCTAAATTTCCAAATACCGGAAGCCGTAAAATAAATTTATGGAAGTTGCGCTTGCCTTTTGGTGTTTTGATATAACGAGTAAAAAGCATGCCGCCGCCGCCTAAAATAATCAGTAAGCCAAGGATTGATGTTGGCTTTCGGGCCAAATCCGAAAAACTTATCAAAATTCTAGTAGGCAAAGGTAAAACCCCGCCAAGAGCAGAAAAAATCTCTTTAAAGGTAGGGATTACCTTAAAGATTAAAAACGAAGTTATGGCTATCGCCATAAGAACAATGATTACCGGATAATAAAGAGCCGAAATCACTTTCTTCCTTAAAGCACTGCTTTTTTCTAAGTAAAATGAAACCCGATCTAAAATCTCCGGCAAATTCCCAGAAGCTTCCGCTGCTTCAACCATGCTTAAATAAATATCAGGAAAAACATCCTTATGCCCAGAAAGGCTGGCTGAAAGAGATGTTCCTTCTTTAACCTCGCGCAAAATAGCCCAGATAACTTCCTTAAAATAAGCCTGCTCGGTTTGTTCGCCTAGAATGCCCAAACACTCAACTACCGGAATTCCGCTTTCAATTAAAGTAGTGAATTGACGCGAAAAAATTACTAAATCATCGGTTTTTATCTTGCCTTTTCTTTTTTTCCTAGCCTTTTCCTTAGTCTCTTCAATTGAAAAAATAATACTCTCTTGGCCATGAAAATGCTCAATAAGCTTTTGTTTAGACTCAGCCTCAATAACCCCCTTGGTTGTTTTTCCTTCCTTGTCCTTAACGATATATGAAAATAACTTCATCTCACTCCGAGATTACCCGAATAACTTCCTCTGCCGAAGTTACCCCTTCGCTACATTTTAAAAAACCATCTTCGGCCAAAGATTGGTAACCCTTAAATTCTCGAGCGTACTGGATAATCGTTTCCTCAGTTGCTAATTCAATAATCATCTCTCTTATTTTATCATCTAAAAGAATAATTTCCAGTATTGCTACTCTACCTCTATAACCGCTGTGAGCGCAGTGAGGACAGCCCTTGGCTCGATAAATCTTTTTTGGCTCGTTGTTCCCCATTATTTTACTACTTAATCCAAACCCCAAACGCTTCAATAAATCCTTATCCGGGATATATCCTTCCTTACATTTAGGACAAAGCTTACGCACTAAACGCTGAGCAGTAAGGGCAACTAACGATGAAGCTAACAGGAATGGCTCTGTACCCATATCGCGCAGACGAGCTATTGCTCCCACTGCGCTATTGGTATGAAGAGTAGAAAGTATGGTCTCGCCGGTTAAAGAAGCTTTAATCGCTGTGTCGGCAGTCTCAGCATCTCTGATTTCACCAACCATAATTACATCCGGTGATTGACGCAAAACCGACCGTAAACCAGCAGAAAAAGTTAAGCCGATTTCAGCATTAACTTGAATTTGAGTTATACCTTCTAAATGATACTCAACCGGCTCTTCAATAGTTATAATATTTTTATCAGTCGAGTTAATCTGATTAATGATTGAATAAAGAGTTGTTGATTTACCGCTTCCAGTTGGCCCAGTAACTAACATTATTCCAAAGGGAGCTTTGATTGCCTCTTCAAACAAAGCCAGCGGCCCGGGCGAAAACCCTAGTTTTTTTAACCCTATCGATAAGCTCTCTCTATCGAGCACCCGGAGAACAAACTTCTCGCCAAAGTGGGTAGGTAAACTAGAAACTCTAAAATCTATTTCCCGAGACTCAAATTTAACCCGAAATCTACCGTCTTGAGGAAGCCGCGACTCAGTAATGTCTAGAGATGAAATGATCTTCAAGCGAGCAATTACGGCTTGCTGGCTGGTTTTAGGAAAACTAAACTCATCGGCCAAGGATCCATCTACTCGATAACGAATTAATAATTTATCTTCACAAGGCTCAATATGGATATCTGATGCCCGCTTCTTTAAGGCATTATAAATAATAACATCAATTGCTCTCACGACCGGAGGATGCTTGCTTTCTGAAATTGAACTCTCTAGATCTTGTTTAGACTCTTGATGCAACAATCCTTCGCCAACCGAATCAAGAGATACATCGCTACTAAGGGTTTCGGAAATATGTTCAGCCGACTTGTATAAAAAATTTATGGCTCTACTTATATCCTTCTCACGAGAAAGAACCAAATCAACCTTTTCGGCATTGGTAATAATCTTTATGTCGTCATGAGTAATAACATCTAAAGGATTGGCTGTGGCCAAAGTCAGAACATTGCCGATCTTGCATAAAGGAAGAACCTTATGCTTAATTGCTATATCTTTAGGTAATAGCTCTTGATTCTTGTAAGGTAGTTTATATTTTTTTAAATCAAGAAAAGGGATCTTAAGTTCTTTGGAAAACATCAATAAGAGCTCTTCTTCGCTGATAAGCCCGCTCTCAATCAAAAGGCTCCTTAAATCAGCATAGGTACGAGCTCGTTTGGCAATATCGATAAGGACCTTCTTGTCACATTTTTTGTCCTCTTGAATGTACTTTATTATCTTCTCTTTTATGGTCATCTTATTTTAATGGTTCATCTGGCGCAGTAACTTTAAGTACTTCTTCTAAAGTAGTAATTCCTTTTTCGACTTTCAAAATTCCATCCTGGCGCAAAGTACGCATACCTAGGTTACGGGCTTTTTTCTTAATGATACTTTCTGAAGCCGAAGAGTTTACTAAATTTTTTATTTGTTGATCAACGTGCAGATACTCACAAAGGGCAACTCTTCCCTTATAGCCAGTATTCTGGCAATTTCTACAGCCTTTTGATTTATAAATTAAAACTTCTTTATTAATAAGATATCGCTCGCGAACCGAATCAGATAATTCAAATTCCTCTTTACACTTAGGACACAACATTCGCACTAAACGCTGAGTGAGCACCCCAACCAATGTCGAAGAAAGCAAAAATGGCTCAACTCCCATATTAATAAGACGAGTGATTGAACCTGCGCTGGTCGTAGTATGAAGTGTGGAAAGAACTAAGTGCCCGGTTAAAGCTGACTTTATGGCCATGTCAGCAGTGTCAGCATCTCTGACCTCACCGATCATTATTATGTCCGGATCCTGACGCAATATTGAACGTAAACAGGCAGAAAAAGTCAAATGAATCGAAGGATTAATACTGGTTTGGTTGATCCCTTTTAATTGGTATTCTATCGGATCTTCTACGGTAACTATGTTCTTCTCCGGTGCGTAAACATGTTTAATCACCGAATAAAGGCTGGTGGTCTTACCGGCCCCAGTAGGACCACAAACCAAAAGAAGACCGTGAGACTTAAGACTATCTTCCCGTAACTGTTTTAAAACATCTTCTTCAAACCCCAAAAGATCCAAATTAAGTAAAGCAGTTGCCTTATCTAAAACTCTAATCGCGACTTTTTCTCCAACACTAGTAGGAAGAACTGAAACTCGAAAATCAACATTTTTATTTGAAATTCTGCTCCGAAATCTTCCTTCTTGAGGCAAACGGTGTTCGGCAATGTTTAAATTACACATTACCTTTATCCGTGATATAGCAAAAGGATGAATTTTTTTTGAAAAGGTATCGATTTCTTGCAAAATTCCGTCAATCCGAAATCGAATCCGACTTACGTTTTCTAAGGGTTCTATCAGAATATCTGAAGCGGCCTCTTCAACTGCCTTAGTTAAAAAAGAATTGGTAAACTTTATTACCGGAGCCTCTTCAATTGAACGGACGATTTCTTCTTGAGTTACTTCCTTTTTGACCTTTTTTACAAACTCTAAGCTTTCGGCATGCTGCCCCTTAATAATATCCTCAATCGAAACCATATGGACCTGAGAATAATGCATTGAGATGGCTTCTTTTATTTCTGAAAGCGGGGCAATTATCGGATTTACTTCACACTTAGTAATTTTTTTAATATCGTCAATAACTAAAATATCTAAAGGATCACCCATGGCCAAGGTTAAGGTGTTGCCAATCTTGCCGATTGGTAAAACCTTATGGTCTCGGGCGACTCTTTCCGGAACTAAAGATATGATCTCCTTGGGAATATTAAGATTAAGGATTCGAACCGGTGGGATTGAAAGATAGCTAGATAGTAAATCGAGAAGATCTGGTTCTTTTATGTAGCCTAACTGCATAAGCTGCTCAACTAAAGAACCGCCCTTCTCCTTGTGGACGACTAAGACTTTATCTAAATCCTGTTTAGTTAAAAGTCCTTTTTCTAATATGTAATCGGTAAATTTTTTACTCTTCATTTAAGGGTAGAATCTACCTATACCACTACGTATGTCTGAAGGGGTACTAACAAATATTTGGATATCGCAATGGGTCAGGTCTTCTAAATCTTCAATGGCATGAATATTAAGAGGATTGGCCATAGCTAAAGTCAAAGTGTTCCCTATTTTATCTATTGGAAGTAAACAATAATGACCGCAAACGTTTTTGGGGACTAAAGAAACTACCTCTTCGGAAACTTGATAGTTCTCTAAAGGAAGATAGGGATAACCAAACTGTAAAGACAAGCAATAGGCAATATCTTCCTCTTTGGCAAAGCCTAAACTTACAATGACTTCACCGATTAAACCTCCTTGACGTTTCTGGCTTGTTATAGCTTCCTTCAGTTGATCGGGAGTAATTACCCCTCTTTCTGCTAAAATCTGCCCCAAAGGCTTATCTATTTTTTTGTGAGATTTCATTTAATTATCTTGCTTATTTTTCTTAAGCTTGGTGAATTTAATCAACTCTTTGGCAGTTGTCCCGTCCAATGGGCTTGCTGCCACCGAAAAAGAAAGCTTAACTTTTCCCTGAGTTATTACCTTAAGAGCGGCTTCTGCCTTCTTCGCTGCCTCTTGAGAATGACGCTTATTGCTTTCTATAATAATGGCACCTAAGGTTTGGGGGCCTATTCTTCCGGCGATATCAATCGGACGCAAACTTCTCTTAAAGCCATGGGCGATTTTTTTAAGTATCTTCTCAGATTCAATCAAACCAAATTCTTTCTGATATTTATCAGGATCTAACAAACTAACCGAGATAAAGCCACAGGGACGCTGATAAATGCTTGAGCGCCTTATTTCTTCATCAAGCCTTCTAATAATTACCTTTTCATTATATAGATCAGTCAAATCGTCAAGCACCTCTAAATCTTCAATCTTTGAAGAAAGACGTCGATGCTCCCAAATAAGAGTTACATTTTGAGAAAATAGGTTCAAAACATCTATTTCGTCTTTGCTAAAATTATACTCATCCTGATTATTGCCGACTCCGACGATACCAACAACTATGCCTTTAGCAACAACCGGGACTAAAGCCATATTCACAAGCCCCAATTCTTTAGCCCACCCCAGATAAGGCTTAGGTTTATTGCTAGAATCAACAACTGACAGCTTCATCCTCTGAGGTAAATCACTATTACGATTTTCAATAAAAGAATCGATAATCGGTATTTCTACTCCTAAAAAGGAAATTGGTTTTAGCTTACTTTGAGCATCATCTTTTAAGCTACAAAAACAAACATTAGTTTCCAAAATCTTCTTTAAATGCTCACTTAAAAACTTAATAATCTCTTCAGCCGGAGCATCCTTAGAAAATAAATCATTGGCCTGTAGAATAGCTGAGAGGACAAGAACTTTCTTAGTGACCTCTCGGTTGAGTTCTTCGGTTTTTTGAGTAAAGTCTTTTAATTCTTCAAACCCGCTTTTAACTTTATCCGAAAGTACGTTAATAACTGTCTCTAGGCTCTGGACTTCATCTGAAATTTCTGGAGCCTGTTCGCCAATATCTTCTAAAGCAGTCTTTGATTGTGTATATAGTCTAATAATTGATGAAAAAACCTCAAAAACAACTCGCCATCCCAAAATTACAACTAATAATAATGTCGTAGCTGCAAAAAAAGATATCTGGTATCCGAATAAATAGTAAAGAAGCACAATCAACGGAATGAGAGAAACCAAAGCAATCGAAATCCAAATCCTTCTGGCTAGACTTAAATTAGTTATTCTATTTTTTGTTTTCACTCTGCCCCCTCTTATAATAATATAGTATTTATACGCTTACTACAAAATACTAACACCTTTCATTGCTAGTGTCAACTCGACTGAACCGAAAACATATTATATTTACTGTAATTTTAGACAAAACCGCTAGTTTAATTCAACTAAAGTAAGCCCCCTTTGGCTTCATGATCTTACCTCAGTTAAGAGGATAAATATTCTGAGCATCCCTCCAAGAAATAAACTGAGCATCGGCATCTAAGCCCAAGGGCTCTATTGCCAATATGTCATCTTTACTGTATTTATCTATTCAATATCTTGCCAAGACACTGTCTCCGAAGATGAGAACCCCAAATTAGCTAAAGCTGCACTTATCAGGTCAGGGTCATAAGCTAAATCGACACTGCCCTTAATGGTAGTATCTATACCGGCGCCGCTTTCAGCAAGAACTGACCCGCTGATAGCAACATTACCGGTAATTGAAAGTTCCCCGATAACATAAATTATACCTTCAAAATTTTCAGTTCCCGACATGTGAACGTCCCCTTCTATGACTAAAATCCCGCTGCCCTGTAAATTTCCTGCCGTTGTCAAAGTTACCCCCGGAGAAACCTCAACCCAGGTTATGCCGTCAACCGGCTCACCAAAAGTGCTTTCATCGTAAAGGTGCGTGGCCATATTCTTTACTGATTCTTTACTATTTGCAAACAAATCCGAAAAATTTAAAACCGCTTGTTCATTGAACGAATCCTCAGGAGTAATGGTATATGCCTGGCCTTTAATTACTAAATCACCTGTTGTCTCAATCGCGTATTGGAACTTGGAGGAATCAGGAGGATCTACTCTTACAATTGCGCGTAAAGACTTTTCGATTGTTGCCCCGGAAGATAAAGTAACTGTGCCGGTTGAGTCGATCTGATAATACCAATTACCTAACGCTTCTGTGGTTGCCGCATAACAATAGTTACTTTTCATACATCCAGATGTATTGTCGGGTAGATTACCCTTGCTCATTGCAATACCAGCCTCGGCCAGCCAAAAAGCTTCGACAGCCCCTACATATCTTGTGGTAAGCTTGTTCTCATTTATAGTTTTTAAAAAAAGTGCTGTCGATAGCATAATCATAATCAACATCATTAAAAGACTAAGGATTAAAACACCGCCTCTTTTATTCATTTCTTATTTTCACATCCAGTTCTAAGGTAATTGGAAGAAGGTCCCTCTCCCGAACCTGACTTTGGCCGGTGATCGCGACAACCATCCTCTTACTATTATTAAGATTATCTTTAAAATTATCCGTCGTTCTCGCGCCGCCAGTATCGATAGTATAAAAAGGCGGCTCTGTTATGCCTATAAACTCCCTGCTTTCTGTTGTATTGTTGCCGCTATCAATAACACTGCGCGTAATCTTACTTAAAGTATTATCGTAATCATACTCAATATAGTCCAGACTTAATATATAATTACCGGTAGTTGTATTTATCCCGTCAACCGTCCGAAATTTAATATACGAAGCAGAAGGGTTATTGTTGGCTATGTCCCAGCAAGGAGCCTGGCGGATATCTCTAACTATTAAATTCCCTATCGACCTTATCTTAGCCTGAAAATCTATTTTGGCAGTCATTACCGGAAAAACTGATTCTCCTGCTTGAAGAACTCTAACCACTGCAGTAGCAATAAGTGACAGCACCAGAGAAGCAATCAATATCTCCGTAAGGGTAAATGCTTTCTGCTTAGCGATGAATGCATGTTGAGAGCTCAAAATATCTTGTTTTCTGCCTTTCAGACCAGCTAACATTTGCTATTACCTCCGTAAGCGACGTTTCTGTACCTGCCGCCTGAACAGTAACATTCTCATCTATCAAATTATCAAACACCGGCGGAGAATAAACATCTATATCCCCATAAGATAAGGTCTTGATCTCCTCTAATACACATTGAGCATCGTTAGCCGCAGCTACTAAGTTATTGCTTGATTCATTGAGAAAAGCGCAAGAAACAAAAGCCATAATCAACCCACTAGCAACTATCATTATAATAGCCGCAGCTATCATCACTTCCAATAGAGTAAACCCAGCCCGCTTAGAAAAACTCTTACGCATAGCTTTATTTATTTGGCCTTTTTCCTTAAAATTCCTCATAACCCAATATTTAACCTACCCTCTCAATTCAATTTTACCATTTAAGGGGAGACCTTTCAACTAGACTAAAAAAGTAAACTCAGTTAAGGATTTTTAGTCCTTAGTAATCCTTAACAATGCCGATAATTTCATCAACAAAGGTTTCCTCGGCACTTAAGAGATTAAGGTGATGTTTAAGAAGGAGGCGTTGGTGAACTGGAAATTCTTCTTCAATCGCAATGTTCTCAGACAACCATTGCTTTACTTTCTCTAAGAATCGTTTCCTCAAACGCAAGCGGGCCATTACTTCTTTTGTATCTAAAAAAGGAAGGAAATATAAAGGAATGTCGATATCGATAAACGGCCGCTTCTCGCTCAATAAAGCTTCTAGGGCCAGCCTTAAAAATTCTTTATTACCATGAGGAGTAATAGAGTATACGTATCTAGGCAGTCTTCCTTTATCTTTAGCAGTAGTCTTTTTGATGAGCCCTTCTCGGGCCATAATCTTTAAAGGATAGTAGATTGATTTATTTTCAAGAGAGGTAAAAACAGCGAGGTCTTTCTTTATAATCTTTTTTATCTCGTAACCGTGTCGTGGGCTATTTTTTAAAATACCTAATATTATTAGGCGTTGCATCCGTTACTCGTTAAAAACTCCCATCTTTCTGTAACGCTGTTGTCTAGAGCTTAGCAATTGCGGTACAGAGAGCTGAGTAAGTTCGTCTAAATTTTTATTAACTGCTTTTTTTAAATTACCGGCTGATGCTTCATACTCCCAATGAGCGCCACCCTCAACTTCAGGAATCACCCCATCAATGAGCCCCAAAGAAAGAAGCTCCGGAGCAGTAAGCTTTAAAACATCAGCTGCTTTTTCACGTTTAGATGCATCTTTCCAAAGAATTGCTGCGCAACCTTCAGGTGAAATAACCGAATAATAAGAATACTCCATAACCAAAACCCTGTCTCCAACACCGATACCTAAAGCCCCGCCGCTTCCACCTTCGCCGATGACTACGACTAAAATCGGCACTTTGAGCAAAAACATATCTCTAATATTTTCAGCAATTGCCTGAGCCTGGCCCCTCTCTTCGGCCCCTACTCCCGGGTAAGCTCCCGGAGTATCAACTAAACAAAGAATTGGCATTGAAAAACGCTCAGCCAATTTCATCACCCGCATAGCTTTGCGATATCCTTCCGGATGAGCACAGCCAAAATTACGCTCAATGTTTTCCTTGGTATCTTTACCCTTTTGATGCCCGATGATAGCAATTTTTCTATCATCCAGCTTAGCAAGACCTGAGATTAAAGCTAGATCATCACCATAAAGACGATCGCCACAAAGAGAAACAAAATCTTTAAAAATTAAATTTATATAATCAAGGGTGGTTGGCCGATTAGGATGACGGGCGATTTGAACTTTTTGCCAAGCCGATAGGCCAGAATAAACTTCTTTCTTCAAAGTTTGCAGCTTCTCTTCCAAATCGGAAATCTCAGAGTTAAGATCAACCGCCTTATCCTTGGAGAACTTTCGTAACTCCTCAATTTTATTCTCTAGCTCAATAATTGGTTTTTCAAAATCCCAAGTCTGCATCATAATATCTAATCAATGATTAACACTTCGGTTCCTATCGGAACAATATCAAAAAGTTCCTCAACCTCTTGATTCCTCATCCGTATGCAGCCCAAGGTAATCTGTTTACCTAATTCTTGAGGTTTGGTTGTTCCATGAATGCCGTACCCTTTTATATCTTCTCCGTTTGCATCTTTACCCTCTAAACCCATCCAACGAGAACCCAAAATATTTTCTGGATCTGCAGGATCAACGATAGCCCCGGTCCTAAACCAAGTAGGATTTCTAAGCTTATTCCGATCGATAGTAAACTTACCTACCGGAGTTGAGTTATCCTTCCCCGTAGAAACAATATAGGTTTTTACTACTTCACCTTTTCGTTTTAAAAAAAGTAAATTTTGCGACTTATCAACTACTATCGAAAATTCACAAGAAGCTACCTTTAACTTTTGCTTAGGACGAATCGTATCCGACGACAAATTATTAGAACGTTTAATTAGACTTACCGTGGTTTTAAATTTCTTGGAAATTTTTGTTAGAGTATCCTTGGGTTGAACAACATAGGTAGTGCTGCACTGATCAAGATCTTTTGAAAAAATAATTCTTATATTGATATCTTCAATCTTCTGGCGAATACTATTGATTAGGTTAGGATCATCGACATTTTCTAAACTTTCCTGATACAACCTCTTGGCCTCTTTGAACGATCCAACCGAAAAAGCTGATTCAGCTTCCTTTAAAACTGCCGATTTAAAAATAGTTTTTTTAGGTATGGTTGATTTTTTTGAAGATAGGGCTATAAGCGTAAAAATTATCACCATACTGATACTGACAATAATAACTATGTGAATTTTCTTCATTAAGCCTTTCCTTTTATTTTAATTATCGGTAAAAGAAAAGAGTTACTACTATGCCGACTATGGCCCCGATAAAAACTTCTATCGGAGTATGACCAACAAGTTCTCGCAAACGAGATTCTCCAATCTTCTTTCCTTCCTGAAAATCCTCAACCATTCGATTAAGCACTTTTGCCTGGAAGCCTATCGAACGCCGCCAAGTTTGGGCATCAAACATATTAATCACCGCGAACAAAACACTCATCGCAAAAAGAATAGATCCGGTTCCAGCCTCTTTGGCCACGCAAACAACCAAAGAAACCACTGCGGCACTATGAGCTGATGGCATGCCGCCAGTACCCATAACCCAAAAAAAGTTAAACTTCTTATCTTTTATGAGCCCGGTAAAAATCTTTAAAACTTGGGCTACGAAAATTGTGGTTACAATAGCCCAAAAAGCCCTATTTCTATATATTCCTTCCCAAAACCCCTGCATATAGGCCTTATTATAAAAAGAAAAGGTGATTTAAGCAACAACTATTTAGTCCATCTTCAAATTGCAATATCTACCCATGGAAATCTCTTAAAAAATCTAATCTGCTCTGCTTCTAAAGCGCTCTCTGGGTTAGCCCGAGCTTTAGGGTTTCCTTTTGCTCCATTTATCAAAACATAAAAATCTGTATCAGCGGCTATCGCGGCTCTGGTTTTAAATTCCAAAATAAATTACTAAAATGCAAACTATACACCAGAGGGCCAAATTAAGCTGCAACTTTAAGTCAGCAAAAAGTATTCGCGTAGGATCTCCGTGTTTAAAGCGTTGATGAATTATGTAAAGATAACGAAATATACCATAATATACAAACGGCAGGCTGTACATAAGATGATTACTTCCAAATGCATTAATAGTCCTTGTGTCTACTGTATAAAGCATATAGATAACTACCATCGAAGACGTCAGCACCGCTATCATTTGATCTATAAAGTATACGCTATATTTAGACAAAACCTTCCGGTGTAAAACAGCCTTTTTTTGCAAAATTATCAGCTCCTGACGCCTTTTAATAAATCCCAAAAATAATGCCAGCAAAACCGTCATTAATATAATCCAATGTGACATTTCAATTCCGGTAGCCACGCTGCCGGCTATTATTCGCAAAAGGAAAAACCCACCAACACAAAAAACATCGACAATAACAAAGTTTTTAAGCACCTTTGTATAAATTAAATTAAACAACAGATAAATAAGCATAACCAAACCCAAATATCTGTTCAAAACAAAAGCTAGGCCAATAGACAAAAAAGATAAAATAATTGCCGCTATCAACGCGTTGGCGATGCTTAGCTTACCGGAAGCAATTGGCCGAAATTTCTTTAAGGGATGAACCCGATCATTCCTTACGTCAATTAAATCATTAAACAGATAAACCGCACCCGATGTCATTGAAAACAAAACCATAGCGATTACGGCATCAAGATTAGCAGGATAAGAAAAAAGCTTCTTTCCGAAAATTAAAGGCAAAAGTATAAAAGAATTCTTAATCCATTGCCTTGGTCTTATAGAATATAAAAAGTTTTTCATTAAACTAAAGTTTCCATTACAATTAACCACCTATCAGGTTGACGGAAAAGTACCTGTCCAAGCTATTAACTGTTTCTAAATTATTATTCGGCTTCTTCGATGGAAAATAACTGAAAATGTTGTGGGCAAATAAAAGTAGTGTCAAAATCAGAAGTTCCTTTATAAAAAACGGCCTTATCTACAAAATTACTTAAATCCCCAACCTGTGAAATATCTAGCCTGGCACACCCTCTTAGCTTTCGACCATTAAATACTATCGTATTTCCTTTGCTCGCCTTCAGACAATAACAAGCTCCACAAGCCCTGCTGCCAGCCCGGTAGTTACATCTAGTTATAACGCCTTCACCCTTCTGAATAACTACTTCTGGCTGATCAGACTCTTCTTCTGAATCATCAATGTCTAGTTTGTTTTGAAAAGAACCCTTTTTTAACTCTCGGAGCTTACCAAAAAGCTCCTGAGTTGCCTTTTTATCTCTAAAGCAATCTTTCGGGCAACTTTCTGCCGTTTCGCAACAAGTAAATCCGCGAGAACCACAGCCTTTATCTTGACAAAATCCATCACCGCAACGATCAGTACATCTATCTAAAGGCTCATCATTAGCCTTCCCCTCTATGCCCGGCAGACCAGTTTCGATATCTACAACTCTACCTTCAGAAAAAACATTCTGAAAGACAAAAAATGAAAATACCATAATTGAAATACTTATAGTTACTGGTTTCATTTATTTGCCTCTACATCTTGGTAAAATTAACATCTTTGTCTTTCTTTTGTCTGTCAGTAATTTCTTTTTCCTCTTCCTCCTTGTCTACCACTCTCCTAAAAGACCCTTCTGAGGAAGACCCTCCTCCAATTAGGATATTTTTTTCGGCATAGCCTTCAACAAGTTCAGCAAGCCGATCTCCTAATAATTTTCTTACACTCTTTAACTTCCGTTCATAGTAAACAATTAGCTTCTCCCCTTCCCCGGAAGCTTTCTCGTTAGCTTTCTTTATTTCTTCCTGGCTAGGTAAATCTTTATCTTCAGAAATAAAATTACTGATTTCTTGCCAACGCTTAAGCAAGGAGCTGTCTTCTGAATTCTTTGCTTTCTCCACCTCTTCTTTTAGGTCTTTCTCTAGCTCTTTTGAAATCTCTAATGAAGTCTGGTTCTTTGTCTGATCTCCTCTTATCTCATCCAGTCGCAACTGGACTAAGCGGTACTCATCGACTAAACATTTTAAACGGTCTTTTCTCATAATCCCTCCTAATTATTAATAAAATACTTATCGTACATATCTCGATAAAAATTAAAATAACTCTCTCTGCCAAACATCATATATCCATATTCTAAATCAGTTGGTGCTGTGGCATAACCGGCAAAAAGTGATTTTGAACTGGTCTTAAACCGATGCTTAATAGCCCAGGGCTGCCAAACCCGATAATAAAATTCCTTTGTCTTCTTAACTGCTTCAAATTCTACCTTGGCAATTTGCATAACAAACTCTTCTTTAGTAATTTTTCTATCTGCGGCTTTTTCAAAAATATCATTAAACTCATCTTTGTTGTTAATATTAATTAATTCAAATATAGCACAAGCCCACAGATCTTCAAAGGAAAGATCTCTGCCAATACTTTTCCGATTATGAGCCGTCTCTTTTGTATAAATTATATTTATACTAATAGATCCTCTGCGACCGGTTTGATTACGATTTACAGCTAACCAACCCTGAGGAGGATATTTGGGGTTCCAATCGACTAACTCTCTAGAATCTTGACCAGCATATTTTCTAACTACCCACTGCCAAATAGAGTCTTCCTCGCTGACCGATCTTAGAAAATGGAACCTATTAACATACTTGGACATCCCCGGCCTGTCTTTAAGCATTTTTCGAATTTGTTGCTTCCCGTGGCGGATAGCCCGCTCCGATAAGTTTGTCCCTGAATATCGTGGGTCACTTCCGTATATTAGCCGATCCTCGAAAAGCACAAGATCAATCTTCAAATAAAGAAAAATTGCCCCTAAAACAAGAAAGCTGGCTATTATAAAAATTTTCCTCTGAGAAAAACCTTTAAAAACCATATGCTCATTCTATCAAAACCTAACCAGTTTTCAATAAAGAAAACCTTGACAAAACCCGAGTTTTAGCCATAATCGAAGATATTATGGGAAGGCCAAAAAAAGAATTAAAAAAGCTCCACCGGAAAAAAATCAGAAAGGCTAAAGAAAAGGTACGGCTACACGCAAAAAAAGAGCTGCCCTTTGAAAAGCTAACTGAACGCGGTAAACATTTTCTAGAGAAGAAAAGAAAACAGGAAAGAAAAACTTCTTAGTTTATTCGAACTTGTAATGTTTTCGAACGTCTCTCTGAATATGCCACTTGCAGCTTAAGCCTTTGGGGAAAGTTGCAAAATCGCCTTTCTTAATTTTAATCTTTTCACCACTCTCAACCTCTACTTCAACTTCTCCTTCTAAAAAATAACAAGACTCTTTTTGGTCATAATACCAATCAAAGCTACTCGCTTCCTTTTCCCAAATCGGCCAACTCTTAACTCCTAAAACTTCTAACTCTTGCTCTGTAGGTTTCTTAACTTCAATATTCATCCGATCTTTTACCTCCTCTTCTTTTTCATTTATTTAAACTATTCTTTTGCTTTAGAGTAAGTGAACTACCCAACAAAAAGAGATATTAAGCTGCCAATAAACACAATTACTCCCATGAACATCGTGAATTTACCTACTTTTACAGACTTAAATACTTTAATTGTCTTATTAGGTGACTCTTTATTAAGTTTCATGCCTTGGATAACAAAGTAAATTGCAGCTATTAACATACCGATATTTGCTATCTTATTTGTAATCTTACCATACACACATGCCATAATTACACCAATAATGACAAAAACAATCATTACGACAACTAAACTTTTCTTTTCCATTATTTATCCTTTTTAGCCACCAGCATTTAAGGAAGGAAGACAATGGCGGCGAGTGGACTTGAACCACCGACAAAACGGGTATGAGCCGTTTGCTCTACCAGCCTGAGCTACGCCGCCAACGGGGAAAAATTATACCACATCTTTGAAAAAAATTAGAATCTTTTAATAAATTCTATTTTTTCAATCACTGTTCCATCATTAGTACTAATTTTAAAATCATCAAGCGAACCATTGTTAGTAACATTATTTATCCGAAGGCGATAATATATTGGCTCGTCTCTTCTTTTTATCATTCGAAATTTTTCTTGCGGTACTACCCCCCTATAAAGAGTAACTCCAGTTATCGGACCATTAGCATAAACATGAATTTCCAAATTAATTTCCAACTGAGGGAATCCTTCTTCTTTGAGAAAAAATTCAGGAGCTTGCGGATAAACGATTAGCTTCGTTTTTCTTCCCTCAAGGTCTATCTCCGCTCTTTTTACATTTTTTATCTTTTTGCTAATCTTCTGCGCGGCTTGATACCTAGATACTTTATCTTTTTGATAGTGGAAAAATGAAATTAAATTTATAAATGCTGTCTTCTCTTGATTCTCCGAAAAATAATACTTAGCCAAACATAAATAAATAATCGGATTTTCTGGTTGAGTCTGGGCTGCTTTAATTAACTCTGATTCCAAGCCCTTAATTAAATAATATTCAAAAAGATAAGAATAAGTATTCGGATCTTTGGAATATAGTTGGGTTGCCTTAATTAATTCAGATTTAGCCCTTTCATCGCCTTCGATTGTATAAAACCGACCCAACCTTAAGTGATAATCAAAATTGGTCGGGTTCAACCTTATTGCTTTCTTGTAAAGACTCTCTATTTGGACCTTATCGATAGAAAGCTCATCAGCCAACCCCTCTTCCTTGGCCTCTAATAGATAGTCCCCTTTTTTTGCATAATAGTCAGCTTTATCAGGACTTATTTTTATGGCTTTAAATACTGATTTTAAAACCTTGCGGTAATAACTTAAACTAGCCGCATTTAAATCTGGTTTCTGAAAAGTAGAAAGATTTTCGTAAATGCAATTTGCTCTATAATTAGAACTGATATAAAAAGTGAGGTAGATTAATAAAAAAATGCTTCCTATAAAAAAAATATATTTTTCTTTCCGATCAAAAACCTTTTCTTTCATTTAAGTTCTATTCTTATTAGTCACATGGTGATTAAACTGAGTATTAACGCACTTATAAATTAAAGCCAAAATTAGCCAAAATAGGAATGTCGTCGCTGGAATATGAAAATTAAACTCAAAAAAGCTATGCAACAAAACCCCAATGAGACCGCAGGCGCCGCTTAAGGTAATTATCTTTACAAAACTGTCCTGCCTTTGACTAATCTTTTTTAAAATGCTTTTAAAAATCGTAACTATAAACCCCAGATAAAAAAAAGCTCCGATAAGTCCGGTTTCAACAACCATCTGGAGATGGTCGTTATGAAGATGGTAAAAAAATTTACTCCATGCGAATTCTTGATAGTAGGGAAAAATATATGAAAAATTTCCTAGACCTATACCGAATAAAGGAAAATCTTTTATAATAGCCAAAGAATTAGCCGCTATCTTAAGACGACCCAAAAATCCCTCTTCAATCATAATAAATCGCGCTTTTATTGGGGCTAAGCCTGGAATTAGAACTAATCCCAAACCGAAAATTAATACCAAGGGAATAATCCAGCCGCTACTCTTTATTAAAAATTTTCGTTTAGAAAATATCCCCATCAATAACAAGGAAAAAATTAAACTCAGCGATCCGGCTCGCGAAAGAGAAATAAATACACTGGCTGAAATCAAAACTGCTAGGAATCCAAAAATAATTTTTTTAGCCTTGTCTCGGTAATACAAAGCATGGCCGACAGCCAAAGGCGCAACCATAACCATATAGCCGGCAAAATGGTTACGATTACCGAAAGTGCTAAAAGCACCAGTTATCTCAGCATTAATTATAAAATACTTTTTTATGACCCCATAAAATGAAAGAATCGCTCCCCAAATGATTATCGTTAAAAACAGACGCTCGAATTGAGAGCGTTTCTTTATAGTATTAAGTGTAACCAAAAATAAAATCAAAAATGATAACAGATTTATGCTTTCTGCTTTAGTTGCTGCTCTATAAAAAGATAACGATAAAAATCCCGACTGACTATCAAGCGGCATATAGTTATGCTTAAAAAAATAGGTTTTTGATGAAATAAATTTTATTGCAGCTTGTGGAAGCGGTAAAATCTGGAAAATAACAATAGCGATAAAAACAACTAAAAGATAGGTCTGCCGCGGATAAACAATTTGCAACTGACCAGGAAAACTCCTCGCCAGATATAAAGCTAAAATAACTAGTATAGTTATCTGAACGACAAAAAGAAATGTTCCTTTAACTGAACCGTAACCGAGGGGAACAAAAACTATAAGAAAAACCAAGATAGCTTCAAATAGCCAATCCGGAATTACTTTTTTTATCATTTTTTAGTTTCCGGGGAGTAAGAATAATGATAAAAATAGTAACCACCCTTACTTTGCTCAATACCATTCAAAACAGCGCCGATAATTTTTGTTTTATTGCCTAATATTTTCCTAGCTTCAGCTATATGCTTAAGTGGAGTAACTCCGGCTCGAATCACAAAAACTAACCCATCGCATTTATCCGCTAAAAGAATAGCCTCAGATACACTCAAAACCGGGGTGGAATCAATAATAACTCTTTTATACTTTTTCTCTACCTCGCGCAATATATCTTTTAAAGTGGCTGAGCCCAAAAGCTCTGTGGGGTTAGGCGTGTAATGACCACAACCAATAAAATCAAGATTCGGGACATCAGTTGACACTATTACTTCCTCTAAAGAAGCTACGCCAGCCAGCAGGCTACTTAAGCCAATTTCGGAAGAAGGACTAAAAGATTTCGCTAAGTGCCCCTTGCGCATATCAGCATCGATAAGTAAAGTTGAGTCGCCGGTTTGTGCAAAAGCTATTGCTAAATTAGCAGAAGTAAAACTTTTTCCCTCCTGCGGAATAGTACTACCAATGACTATAGTTCGTAGAGGCTTATCCTCCGGAAAAGAAAAAATTAAGGCTGTTCTTAAATTCTTAAAGTTTTCAGCAACTATAGAAAAAGGCTGGGTGTGAGACAATAAATTTAGTTTTTCTCGGGTTTGCTCTTCCTTTGCCAAGTTGATTGCTCCAAGAAAGGGGAGCTTAGCGTAAAATTCTACATCGTCCGATGTCTTCAAGGTAGAATCGGTATATTCTAGAAAAAAACAAAAAGATAAGCTTAGAAAAATGCTCATCGCTAAAGCTAGAATGATATCCCGCTTCGGCCGAGGCCAAACCGGAGACAAAGGAACATCAGCTTCATCAACTATGCGTATATTAGAAATAGAAAGTTCTTTAGAAACATCTAATTCCTTAGCCCGCTGCAGAAGGTTTTCATATATCGATTTATTCGAATCTACTCTTCGTTTAAGAATTCTGTACTCAGCCGAAATATCTTGAATGGCCATGAATTTTTCAGTCTCACTTTTAATCGTTAAAATAACCGTATTTAGCTCCTCATTCAAAGCAAGTATTTCAGGATGTTTTCCTTTGTATTTCTTAGATAAGGAAGCCACTTCATTTTCCAAGTCAGATTTTTGTTTTTCGAGGTCACGCAAAATACTTTTATCATACTCTTTCTCCATGTCTGGAATATTAACGATCTTATTTTTACGAACAAAATTATTTAACTCTTTGTCCGATTGTTGTATTTTCTTTAATGCTTCTTCAAGCTGTCCTTCCAACCAAGAAACACCATATTTGGCAATCCCAGTCCTTCTTTCTATATCCTGATAAATAAATTCCCTAGCCCAAGTGTTAGCGATACTGGTTATTTTTAAACGGTCCCTACCGGTAACCGTAATGATAACTAAATTGCTCATCCGCTCAGGCTTAACATCAACCCAAGACAAAAGAACTCTAGCCGGATTTCTCTTCCCGCCAATTTCAGGATCATTAGCAAGATCCAACTTATCAATAACCCGTTCAGCCAAAGAAAGTGATTTCAACAAACCATACTGGCTATAATAATACTCTCTATCTCTGACTTCGCCCTGATAAGCATACCCACCCTTTTCAGACATAATCTGCGGGTTTTGCTTTTCAATATGCATTGTCATCTCTGCCCGATATTTTTTAGGTTGAGTGAAATCATAAAAAGCAACTAGGCTTACGGTTATCAAGATAAAAGACACAACTAACCATTTACGCTTCAAAAAAATTTCCCAATAATCCTTAATGCCTAACACTTTTACTTCTGCGGGTGGTATCATTTTAAAAATCCATTGATAGCTTTAAAGACACTATATTATTATCATGCTCAGCCAAGGTTGAGTCTGAACCTATTTTTTCAAATTCATAATTACCGATTATTTTTAGCTGTTTTGTTAAAGTGTACTCTGAGCTTAACAAAATATTGTATTGTTTATCTTGTCTCCCAGATTCATATTCATCAAAATTAAAAGAGACGTTAGATATTAATTTTAGCTTTCGGTTAAACGGCGGAAAGTATCGAAACCCGAAACCGAAGTTAGAATAAGAATCTAGCTCATCAGTGCTAATAGAAGACGCTCCCACTCCCTGTTCAGCGTTAACATTAAGAATGAATCTTCGAGAAAGTAAATAATCTAAATTTATATTCACAGCATTGGAAGATACGTGCTCTTCTGGATAGTGCCCTTCCTCATAACCAAATTTTATTAGCCCCTTAATCTTTGAAAATATATCCCCTCTTACTCCGATCCAATATTCATCGCGATCCCGGTCTACACTCCCACCTTTATAGAAATCTTTCCATTCATGATCGTACTCCAAAAAAGCATAGGTTTTAGAAGCAATCCTTAAAGACCCAGTAAAACTAACTGTATCGGCTTTATAGCTATGAGTTGTTCGAAAATCGCCTTCTTCGTAGGCCTTATCGCGATGTAGATAGGCCATCTCCCAACGAAACCGATTCCAATTTACATCCAGGCTTAGTTTTGGATAATGCTCTAAATAATCCACAAACCCTTCGTCAGTAGTAAGGCTCAAGTCGGTCAAAGTAGCCTGTTCCTTTATGAATCGATAGTCTAGAGTTAAAGCAAACATACCCAGGCCATGGCTAACCAAAAAACTAAAATAGGGATTTTCAACGTTATGCTCGTCATGTTCAGCATATTGTTTAACCAAAATCCCGGTATCAACAAAAATATTAGTTTTTTTCTGACTGCTTAGATCTCCATATCTTACCCCCGGGCTAATCTCAGTAACAAAATCTCCCTCAATATCTTCAGTGGTAAGAAAAATATTATCGTTAATAGTCGTTTTAAGCTCAACGTAAGGAGTAAGATTGTCTAAAAATTTTCTTATTGCGCTAAGTCTTCCCCCCTGAGCTTCCTGAACCAAGACATCAAAGCTATTCTGATCCGGCTCGGTCTCGGCGTAGGCTCCAACTGACCCCACCCCAATCAAACAGACAGCAGCTATAATTATCACTCTTAATAACAAAGTTCTCTGCTGATATTGCATAACCTTATTAATGCCTTTCTCCCTCTCTAATATTCTTGCCTCGAGCCTTATAACTATTTACAATGCTATTATTAATAAACTCTTTCGCCTTCTCATCAATATTGACAAATTCGGTTGCAAGATCATATCCACCCATTTTCTTCAAAGCCCTGCTTCTTAAAACTTTAGCCACGACTTTAATTGAATCAACCCGTGGCGGAAAATTTATCTCTATTTCTACTATGTTGTTAACCGGAATATTTTCCTTGGCATGGAAGAGAACCCCGCCAGCACTTATATCTCTGGCAAAAGACAACTTTGACTGGCCATCAATGCTTTTATATTTCAATAAACAGTGCACTCGAATCCTAGCAAAATTTCTATTTCTCTTCTTAAAAAATTTACTGGCCAATCTTGAAAAAAACAGCGACTTCATCACTTAGTAGCCCATCCTTTCTTTAATCCTGGTTAAATATTGTTCGGTTTTTCTGTAACCTGATTGCAGACCAACTACCTGATTAAACATTTCCCGCGACCTAGCATAGTCTCCCAAAGAAAATAAAACTACGGCTAAGTTATACTTTGGCTCGATATAATCGAGCTTTAAAGCTATGGCCTTTCTGAAATATTTTTGAGCTGTGCGGTGATCACGCTCAAGCCAAAAAATATAACCTAAATTATTATAGGCTTCAGCAAAATCAGGATTAACTTTTATAGCTCGGATAAGTAAAGTCTTAGCTTTTGCATAATCCTTGTCTAACAGATAAAGAGTTCCTAAATTGTAATTCGATACATCCAAACTGGGGTTAATTTTTGAGGCCCTCTTGTACTCAGCTATTGCCTCATCACCCATGCCCAAATTGTAATAAATTGAACCTAAAACAATTGTACTTTCAGCCCCTTTCTCAGAAAGTTGCTGCGTTTTTTCGACTTCTTCTAGAGCCTCTTCGGTTTTATTAAGCAAATTATAAGCCAAGCTTTTTCCGCTATAGGCTAAGTCTAAATCAGAAGAAACTCCTAAAGCTAA
This sequence comes from Candidatus Omnitrophota bacterium, assembly GCA_021735655.1. Taxonomy (NCBI): domain Bacteria; kingdom Pseudomonadati; phylum Candidatus Omnitrophota; species Candidatus Omnitrophota bacterium. Next base: position 89,961 of record JAIPGM010000004.1, read on the forward strand.
ATCAAATTGTTTCAAAGCTTGGTAATATTTTTCGGGATTGGAAGTTCGATACCCTTCCCTCAACAAATTAAAACCTTCATAGCCATAATGATCGGCTAAATCGTATTTAATCTTTTCCTCATAATAATCGCTGTACTCAGTTTCTCCGGACTTAGTTTTTAGCTTATCAAACGCAGCCTTAGCTGCTTTCATATCTTCCATATCACGCATATAAATATAACCTACCCGAAGTTGCGATAACTGTCCCGTTTTTTGAGATAAACCTGCCTCAAAATTTTCCTTAAACATAGCTAAAGCTTTCTCAGTTTCCCCTAAAGCGTAAAGAGAGCTAGCCTCCTGATAGCTAGAAAACCCCTGCCATTCTTTGGGCAAGTTTTGTTTTATTTCATTAAAAACTAACTGTGCTTTTTTAAAATCTTTTTTGGCTTTATAAGCAATACCTGAATAGAACTTAGCCGCCAAGGCTTCTATGTTGTTGGGATCAGCTTCTACCACCTTATTCAAATAAACTAAAGAATTATCAAAATCTTTCATCTGCAAATATAGCTGGCCCAATTTTAAATATTCTCGCTGGAGATCTTCTTTGCTATAAGACCCTTGCTTACTATAAGCGACTAGCTTACTTCTTACATCTTCGATATCTTTATTTAAATTTCTCTTCACGCCTTTTTTGCCAACAGTCGTGAGAGCAATCACAAAATCATCGAGCTTGGAACGTAAAAACGATTTATCTTTCTGTTTCTTTACGATAGTTGCTCGAATGAAATGTTTTGCATCTTCGATGTGGTCGCCGCTAGAAGCTTGAGAAAGAAGATCGCTGGCAACATCAATTTCAGTTGCAGCAATCATGCCTTCTATATACTTTTTATTAGTTTCCCGTTGTTGGAAAGAAATTTTTTCGCTTGCTAAATCACCAATTTCTATTTTTAAAGCCGCTGCTAGATCAAATCCTTCTTTGGTTGACTCTGCCACAAAGGCATTATCTAAAATATCTTTAACTGCCCTTATTTGGCTTACTGTTTCCGCTCCATCTAGCTCCCTTAAAGAAAGCTTTAAGTTGACTAATGAATTATCTAATAAATAATGGTTATAGCCAGCGAAAAAGACAAAAGCTCCCCCAAGAGCAACAATCAAAGGAAGAAAATTTTTGAAAAATATCCTTTTACTCATCACTAAGTCTTAGTGTAGCAAAATATTAGACATTGTCAACGAAATAGGCCTTTCGTTTCATTAAATAAATTATTATTAATATATTAATTACTATACCTAAAACAACAATTAAATTTTCACCATTATGTCTAGTTGCCCTTAGGCCTTCTATTTTTAAAAACGCCGTCTTCTGATTGGCAATAAGAATGCCATTAATTAGAAAAATAATATGCAAAAACAAAGCAGCCACAAAGCCGCTTTTTTTAGCTTCCCTCATTGCTAAATAAAGAAACCAAAATAAAATAAGAAAGTTAAAATGAATGATTTTGGCCAAAAAAGGGCTAACCGCTACTCCAAAAATCACCAGTTGGGTAGAAAAGACGAAAAGAGGTAGCCCGTAAAGGATACTTAAGCAGAGATAAAAATAACCGATGGTTCTTATTCCTAACTTCCTGTCTACCAATAAGTTACCTCCTTGACAATGGTCCTAACTAATGTTATACTTAAATTGAAGGAGAAAAGGACAATATGAGTAAAAAAATACTGTTTATTCTAATAGTGTTGTTTGTAAATGGGCTAATTTTCAATGGGGTTGTATTCTCCGATAAAGACAAAAAGGATGCTGCTTCACCGAAAATCCACTATGATGAGAAAACCTCTCGCGAACGCGACAGCGATAAAATTAGCACTAAGGCAGTTGCCGAAGACCTCGTAGTAAGCGAACCTTTGATTTACTTTCCTAAGGAATCTTAAAGATACTACTCATTAAATTATTTTTATAGCTTAGGCCTCTGCTGGCCTATCACCCTTCCTTTTGTCTAAAACAAAACAGCTTCTTGGCTCATTCTTGGCTTTTTTCTTTACTTCAGCGGCAATATTAGTTACTTCGGCATAAGATTCAATCGACCGGTGAGCATTAGTTATGCCGGCCAAAGATATGGTCATAATCGGAAACTGCTTTACTGAACCGTCCCGAGCATGAGCAACAATATGCCCTCTTTCTAAATCTTCCTGATTGTACAAAGCTCTGACCTTCTCATCAAAGGTAGAAGTTATGTGATCGGCTAGATCTTGTGCTCTTTCCGGTTCAGTCACCAAAAGAAAGTCATCGCCGCCTTCATGCCCGATAAAATCCGTAGCGGCTCCCTTGGTTTTAACTGCCTCCTTAAATATACCCCCGGTTAACATGATCGCTTCATCACCTTTATGAATTCCATACTTATCATTAAAAGCCTTAAAATTATCTAAATCGCAATAAATAACTGTAAATTTCTTACCCTCTTCAATTCTTCTAGTCACATCTTCCATAATTACGATGTTGCCAGGGAGCTTGGTAAGAGGATTCGCATCCTCTGCCTTTTCCTTCATTAAGGCTAATTCTTTAGTCATGGTATTAAAAGTATCAGCCAGCTCTTCGAGTTCATCATTAGTAGAGATTCTTACGCGCGAATCGAGTTGGCCAGAAGCAATGGTTTTAGCTGCCCGGTTAAAAACCCTTATTGGCCTGACTACTAAGCGGGATAAAAAAATGCCTAAAAAGATATTGGTTATTACCAACAACACTCCTACTATGATCGCCGGTTGATAAACTTTTTTTATGGCTAACCAGACGTCACCCAAAGGGAAAAAGGCTCGGACCACTAAGGGAATGCGTTTCTGGCTATCGGTGAGTGGAATATATACAGAAAATTGTTTTAAGCTCTTATTCACTACCGACTGGCCGCTAACCGTCTCGTTTCGTCTTAATTTCTTAATTATATCCAGATCATCATAATCGCCTTGAGCCCCGGAAAACCATTTCTCGGTTGAGAATACTATTTGGCCTTTTCTGTCCAAGATATAAGCTGCCTGCAAAGACTCTGCATTCTTTAGAAACTCCAAACCTTTGCCAAGATAGCCAATTCTTTCTTCAATTGGCAAATCAATACTTAGTTGTCGATTTAACAACCGTAGCCCTTTATTTACAGCTTTAATCTTTTCGCTGTCCGCTATTGAAGATGCTAGAGTTTCACTTAACAATTGTAAACCCTTACCTAAGGCCTCTAGCTTGGTCTCTGCTCCTGATGAATTTAATACCTCAGTTAGTTTTTCTTCAATATGTAAAGAAGTTGTTTTTGCCTTATACTTTATCGACCCGTCAACCGTCCCCACTTCGTGAGCGAGCTGGATTACAAGAAACATACTAATAGTAACTATGGTAAAAATCGTTACTATAAGAATGATTCTGGTTTTTAAACTAATAGCTTTCATTTAATTTTAATCGGTTCATTTAAAAACTTTTAGTGATCAACTGTATTTTCATAATTCTTGCTAGCCTATATTATACATCGGCCATCACCAATACAAACAAATATTTTATCTACGCCTTATTGTTTTACCCTCTCAACGCCTCCAAAATAATCTAGCTGATCAAGTGAATCCTCCCCGGCCTAAAGGCCAGGGCTTCCTCCCGAGCAGAAATCCTAAAAGAGCATTCATCCCTCGGGCTAAAGCCCGGGGATTTCTGCGAGGGATTAAAATTACCCTTTAGCTTAGTAACCTTTAGCCTCAATATTTTGTTTTATGCCTCGGGCCATGATTTTAAAGTCAGTCAATAAAAGACGCCAAGCCGAAAACTCCATATATTTTTTGATATAGTCGTACTCCAAAACTAAATTATGTAAATCTGGTGTACCCTTACGAACATCCGTTTCGCTCCACAAAGCAGCCTTTAAAACTTTTTTATGCACATAGCCTTCTTGCAAAACATCCTGATAAACCTCCCAAGCAATAGCTCGTGTTCCAACAAAGGACATATCGCCTTTAACGATATTGAAAAGTTGGGGAAGCTCATCTAAGTAAGCTTTTTTTAAAATTTTTCCCACCCGAGTTAATTTTTCGGGAAACTCTTCCGGATAAGCCGCAACATCATATTGCTCTCTTAAGCGTTTGTTGATAAAACGCATTTTAGTAATTCTAAATTTATACTTTATGAATTTTTTTCCTCGGTCTGAAGCAATATAGGAAGCTAAAATCCCGCCTCGATCGTCGGGATAAAAAAGATTATCAATTAGGTAGGCAAAAAATATCAGTAGAAAAACCGGCGAAGCAAATAAAATCGCAATGACTGAAGCACAACGGTCAAATATCGCTTTACAAGGCCTAACCGGCAATGGCCCCTTTAAAGCAAAAATTTCTTTATAATTTTCTCGTAACTGCTCAACTTTTTCCATATAAATAACTTAAAATTAATTAGGGTCGTTTAGTTGGCTTTCTATTTTGTTTTTAAGAGCTCCTCCTAAAAAACGAAATTTATCGCCTTCTACTTCCCACTTGCTGTTAAACGTTACTAAAAATGATAGAAAAATAAGATAAAAATCTAAAAAAAAGGTCCGATTTTTTACATACCAGATATCGTATTTAAACTTTTCGCGAAAATTAAGATAGTGAGAACCAAACACTTGAGCCACCCCGGTCAGTCCCGGCCTTATAGCATTTCGCTTAGTAAAATCGGGAAACTCCAGACAAAACTTTTTAACAAATTCCGGTCTTTCAGTCCGCGGGCCAACGAAACTCATATCTCCTTTTAAAATATTAATTAATTGCGGAAGCTCGTCTAAAGCCGACTTCCTTAGCCTTTTCCCGATCTTTGTACTTCTGGCATCATTTCCTAAGGATAGAGTTGGGCCAATATCCTTTTCAGCGTTAGGGACCATTGAACGAAACTTAAGTATTTTGAATACTTTATTATCTTTGCCAATTCTGGCTTGAGAATAAAAAATAGGCCCGCCGTCTTCCACTTTAATCAATAAAGCAATGACAACCCCCAAGGGAAAAGCTAAGATTAAGCCAGTTAAGGAAAAAATAATATCGAATGATCGTTTAAGCATTTAAGTTAAGCCATAAATCTAAAAATTATTTCCGAAGGCATTTTACTATATTACAATCTACATTTCAATATCTCTTCATACACCTGTTGGCTCTCGACCAGCATCCGATCTAAACTAAACTTTCTTAGGGCCCGTTGATAACCTGCTTCCCCCATATCTTTGCGCAATTTCTTATCTTCGATTAGCTTCTCTAAGGCTCCGGCTAAAGCCGCGGGGTCGCGCGGCGGGACTAAAAACCCGGTAACTGAATTTTTAACCAACTCACTCACTCCCCCGACATCTGTGGCTACTACTGGCAGCTTAGCTAACATTGCTTCAATGATTGAGCGCGGAAGGCCTTCCCAATTCGAAGATAGCACAAAAATATCTGAAGCAACTAAAAACTCTTCCACCCGCTTTTGTTCGCCGACGAGCACCACCCGATCAGCTAAATTACTCTTACCGATCATCCCTTGCACTTGCTGACGCAAAGGGCCATCACCAACAATAATTATTTTTGCTTTTGCGATAAGCTTTGCCGCTTTGATAAGAGTAGATAAATCTTTCTGAGGGTTTAGGCGGCCAACAAAAGTTATCACCGTGGCCTTCTCTAGTTTTAGCTCCTTTCGAATTTTCATTCTATCAGCTTCGCCAATTGGGGCTGGATCTATGCCATTATGAATGATTGCCAGCTTGTTCGGCGGTGCGATTCTGAACTTAAGCGCTAGCCTATAGTCATACTCGGAAACGCAGATAATCTTAACTGTAGATTTAGCAGCTAAACGTTCAAGCCATGACAAAAACCAACGTTTCCCAAAAGAGCGTCCTTCGCCAAAACTCCATCCATGAGCTGTAAAGATTACTGGCTTACGCTCCCAGGCTGCGCTAAGCCGCGCCGCCAACCCAGCTTTAGTGCTATGGCTGCTTATTATATCCGGCTTAAAAAACTTTATTGCCCGCCATACTGAAATTAAAGCCCTCAAATCGTGGTAAGGAGAAATAGGATAAATAAAATGGGGCTCGGGGAAAACTTTGGCTCCAATAACTTTGGCCGCCTGCATTAAGCGCGGTTCGGGACCGGCAACTAAACCGACCCTACAACCCTTTGCGGCGAAATAACGCATTAAATGAACCACATGCTTAGTAGCCCCGCCAAAAGCAGCTGCTGTAGTAATATATAAAATCCTCATCTGAAATCACCTTGCCGGCATTTTACTTGTTTTCGATTAATCTCTCTACGAAAAAATTACCCCTATGATGGCCCTAATCGTTCATACAATCTTTCATATTGCTCTAAGTTCCGACTCAAGGGAAAATTGTCCTTAATCCGCTGCCGGGCTGCTGTTCCCAGTTTTCGGCGGCCTTCCGAACCCAATTCTATAAGTTGCTGCCAAGCCTCGGTAAGCGCTTTTGGGTTTTTTGGCGGAACAACCAGTCCGGTCTCGCCAACCACAAAGGCTGAATCTCCCACATCGGTTGTGACACAAGGAGTGCCACAAGCCATGGCTTCCCCTAATACATTAGGAAATCCTTCTCCGCAGGAAGACGATAAAGTTACAATATCTAAACCTGACAATATTTGTGGTAAATCATTTCTTTCCCCTAATAGGTAAACCCGTTGCTGAAGACCCTTTTCAACAACCCATTGGAAAAGTTGTTTATTGCTTTCAGTGACCCTTGGCCCAATTAAAATGAAATAGACTGCCGGAACTTTTTTACTTAAACCTTCGGCAGCCTCAATAAAACCTCGCTGGTCCTTTTGGGGATGAAACCGGGCAACTAAACCTATTAACAGCGCCTCCTTGGAAAGTTTAAGTTCCTGAAGAAGCTTGGCTCGAGCCGATAGATCGGGTTTAAACTCAACTAAATCGTAACCGTTAAAAATTACAACCATTTTGTCGCTACGGTAGCGATATTTAAGGTGTATTCGCCGGGTTTCTCGTGAGCAGCATACTATAACCTCAGGGACCCAACCTGACAGCAAAGCCCCGGCCTTTACTACCGATAAAGTGGTTTTTTTCACAAACCCTACACTGGTATCACTATGATGCAGCCCCCAAATAACCGGGATTCCGCCGGCAAGCTTAGCGGCGATGCCTCCGATTAAATTCGCATGATACATCCAGGTTTGAACCAAGTCAAACCGGCTGCGCTTCAAATAAACTATTAACTGGATTAGAGCTTTAAGGTCAGAAACTCTATAGCGCATGTTTAGGGCTTTTACATTTATACCTAAATTTTGGATTTTTTCTCCGACCGGACCGAGCTCAGTTAAAGAAACAACTGAAACTTTATACTTTTCTTTATCCAAACCCAAAAGGAGCCGATACAATACCATCTCGGCACCACCAATATTTAGACCAGTTATAATATGACAGATTCTCATTAAATTAACTGTCCCGTTTATTTTTAGCTCTTAAGCAGTTTAAAATATTCCCCAACAACTGCCTCTCTAGTAAATATTTTTAACTCTTCGGCCTCAATACCTTTACCGGGTCGATCGAGTGTAGCAATAATCGCTGCGGCTAACCTCTCCCAATCACCTACCGGAACTAGCTTTCCCAGCCGTCCGCCTTGTAATATTTCCCTAGAACCCCCCGGACTATCAGTAGCCACTACTGCTACCCCCAAAGCTAAGGCCTCAATCAAAACTGTGGGAAGCCCTTCCCAGGCTGAAGACAAAACAAATATTTTAGCTTTAGCCATCCAAGCATAAGGATTTTCAACAAACCCAGGCATCGCTACGTCTGCCTCCAAGTTTAATTCCTTAATTAACTTTTCAAGGCTGCCGCGTTCCTCCCCCTCGCCTAAAATTATTAACCGAGCTGGGCGTTGCTCCAAAATCCGTCTAAACGCTCGAAGCAGCGTCCCAAAATCCTTTTGCGCTGTTAGCCGGCCTACCGAAAGTAAAACTGGTATATCTTTTTCAATAAACCACTTGTGTTTAGGGTTATCCCTGCCTTTAGCTATAAGCTCTGAGGTAATAACTGGGTTAGGGATAATCTTAATTTGGCTTAACTTAGCCATGCCCAATTTAGCTATTTCCGCGGCGACAGCTTGCGATACTGCTACCACCGTCTGGGCTCGAAAATAAATTAGCTTAGCTAAAAATAAACCCACCCTATCCTTTAACCTGAATTGTTTTGACCGGCTGGCCAAAACCGTATTTTGAACTATAACGATAATTTTTGTATTCACTCTAGCAAACCAACCTGCCAAAATAGCTATGACATTAGCATGTCTCATAGCTGAAAGCAAACTCGCTGGCTGTTCTTTTTTAAGATATCCAACTAACCCTTTAAGGCTGGTTAAAACTCGTTGAGCCCCTAAATTTATTACTTTGACCTCGGGTGGGATTTGAGATAGATAAGGGCCTTGGGCTTTAGCCAACACTATTTCTACAGTCAAGCCGCGTTCCTGCAACCCAATAGCTAAGTTAAGCATCGCTCGTTCGGCTCCCCCACCACGCATTGAAGGCACAAAAATAGCTACCTTGTCTTTATTCATGGTTTTTTCGAATTAGCTCCAGACTGATAAACTTCATCGACCACCCTTCGCCACATTTCTAAAATTCTTGAAGAGCCAAATCTTTCCAACACTTCTGGAGCACGCAAAGCCAATCGTTTCCTTTCATTCTCATCACGCATCAGCTTAGCAATGGTTGTAGCTAAAGCCGCCACATTTTCTGGCGGTACCAACACTCCGTCAATTTTATCTCTGATAATTTCACTTGGCCCGCAGGGGCAATCAAAACTTACCACCGCCACCCCTTGAGCCATTGCTTCAAGAATGACCATCGGAAAACCCTCAAACCGCGATGACATTGCAAAAATGTCAGCCTGTTTTAAAATAGCTAGCGGGTTAGGAACTAGCCCTAACAAAAATATGCGATTTTTCAAATTTAATGAGCCGATCAACCTCTCTAGTTCCCCTTGCATCTGCCCTTGCCCTAAGATGACTAAGTTCCAATCAAGATTATTGGAAGAAACCTTGGCAAAACTCTCAATCAACAAATCAAACCCTTTTTGCCGAACCAGCCTCCCGATAGCAACTATTAATTTACCCTTGGGGAGCTTAACCTGATTAGAAATATTACTCCTTTCATCCTCAAGCCTGATCGGATTAGGGATTATGACTACCTGTTCACTAGCCAACCAATTAGTGAAATATTTTTTCATGCTTTTAGTTAGCACCACAACCCGGCTAGCCCAACGATAAGCAATTCTTCGCAATAAAATCAGCATTCGTCTTCCCTGTTTTGAATCCATATGTTCTGAAACAATTACTGGGATCTTTGAACCAAACAAAGAAAATAAAGTTAGCACATTGGTCTTATCCATAAAACTTACAACGACATCGGGGTTGCTTCTTTTTATTTCCCTGCGCAGCCGATAACTTCGACGCAGGCTCCTTATTACGGTTTGGAAAATATTATTTGATACAGACAATAAGCCAAGTGAACGCTGAGTTATTGTTTCATCTATTTTAAAAAAAGGTTTCCTGCCCCAATCCAAGGTAAGTAAAGTAACTGAATAGCCTTGCTTTGCAAAATAATTAGCCACCGTACTCATCACTCTTTCTGCTCCGCCGGCTGAAAGAGATGGGATAACAAAAGTTATACGTATCGCCATTTTTTAATCTTTAATCCTTACCCGTCCCCGATATTATAACTGCGCCTCTAATTAATCCCTTAAACAAGAAACAAGAAATGAAGTAATCCGTCCATAAGTATCTTGGAAAGAAAACTTTTCTTCAATCTGTTTGCGGGCAAAAAGACTTTGTTTTTTGGCTTGTTCGGCCGAAGCTAAAAATTTGTTTACTGCTTCAGCTATCCCTTGATCATTATTCTGAATAATTAGGCCCCGCTCATTATCTAAATTCATTCCATAAATTGCCTCATCAGTAGCTATAACCGGAACCCCCAAAGCCATGGCCTCGATAACCCGGCTCCTAAAACCATAAGTTCCTTTTAAAGGACAGATCATAACCGTAGCTGAGGCTAGCGTCTCCTGAACTCGCTCAATAAATCCCGTTATCTTCACCCGGCTATCCCCGGCTAAAGCCTGCAGTTTATTTGAAGGCCTTGCCCCCACTAGCCATAGTTCGGCATCAGGAACCTTAGGCCAAACCAAGGGCATAATTCTATTGGCGCAACGTAAGGCAGCTTGCTCATTCTGCTCACCGGAAAGCGAACCATAAAAAATAATTCGTTGCGGTTTAGCCGGTTTCCAACAATATGGCCACTCCGCCAAATCAACTCCCATGCCGGCAATTAGCGTAGAAATATTCTGAGGTATTTTTTGGCGAAGATACTCATCTTCAACATGGTTTATCGATATGATCTGGCTAAATTGTCGCCAGATTTTCTCTTCTATTGTACGATATCGTTTAATCAAAAATTTTTGGTAAAGCCTGCCCGGCCCCTTTCTACTCTTTCCGGCATTATTAAAACTTCCTATCGCATCTATCTGAGCGGCCCGCCATTGCCAAAGAATATCATGCATATCCAAAACACAAGGGATACCCTTATTTTTAAAATAGCTTAATGATGCTGCGCTGTACCAATATTCGAAAAGAACAATAGCGAACTCATCGTTGTCAAGAGCCTTCTTCACTCTTTTCGGCGATAGATTAAGACTGCCTAGATAATAACTTTTTGGAATACCAAAAAGATAGCAGGCTAAACCAGATAAGGTACGATGTAGCGCCCGGGTAATGAAGTTTTTTGTGTAACAACTAGGCAAAATTATTACCCGTGAACATAGCGATTGTAAAACTTTTTTATCGGTAAGAATATCTCGTTGGTTACTAGTAGAAAGAAAAGTTATTTCAAATTTTTCCCGCGCAGCCCGCAAAATGTTAAAAATCCGCACTCGGCAACCCATTTCTAAAAGAGATAGGTTGGCGATTGGCGAAATCACTAAAAGTTTTGGCCGGCCGGTTTTTTTCATTTTAGCTTTTTTAATTTTCGTCTAATTAAAGAAAATATCTTAAAAGGATTCCTAAAATAATAACTGATTCGCCGCACTTTAAATTTCCGAAAAAGGATATATTTAATCATTGTTAATACTCTTAAAGGGAAAGAAAGCTTTTGCCGGTGCCTTTCTAAAAGCTGATTATAATAAATATCATGCAACCCTTTTTCTTTAAGGGTTGTGGTTTTGGCCCCTTTAATTAACCGCAAATTCCCCCAAATCTCATCAATATACTTAACCTTGGCAACCAGCACCGCCCTAATAATAAAATCTATATCCATCATGTACGGGCCATAAGGCTCATCGGTCAAATACAGCCCTATTTTTTGGTGCAGCGATTTATGATAGAAGTATGCCGAAGGGTTCCAAGGAAAAGGCTCTTTTAAAGACAATAGGTCAGTTATCCCCATTTTTTTCGGTTTATTTATCTGTAAAATTTTACCTTCATCCCCCCAAACATTGCAATTACCCACCAATAAACTAGGCTCGGGCAAATCTTTAAAAAGTTCTAATATCTGATTTAAAACACCGGGCTCATAAAAATCATCTACATTCAAAGAGCTGATTATTTCCCCTTTAGACATGGCCAAACCCTTATTCAAAGCCTGCGACTGCCCTTGGTCTTTTTCGGAAACCCACCTAATATGCCGATAGCGCTTGGCATATTTACTGATAATTGCTACGGTCTTATCGGTTGATCCGCCATCAATAAGCAGATGCTCTGCTTCCGGGCATTTCTGTTCGATCACATTTTCTAAACAGCCCTGGATAAACCGCTCACCATTATAAACTGGGGTAATGACGCTAATCATAGTCAAAAATTCTTTTCCGGTTTTCCTATTATTTCTTGATATAGATTTATGTAGTGTGCTACCTGATTCTTAAGGGCGTATTTCTTCTCTACTCTTTCCCTAGCGTGATGTCCGAGCCTTTGACGCTCCTGAGGGTGATTTATCAGCCAAGCTATTTTTGCGGCTAGCTCTTGGCTATTTTTTACCTCAGCCCAAAGCCCAGTTTCGTTTGGTACCATTATTTCGTTAATCCCCCCAATATTAAAGGCTACCGCTGGAATGCCGCAAGCCATTGATTCTAACAACAATAGACCAAAAGCCTCCTCTAAAGAGGGGATCACTACTACATCAGCGGCACTATAAACATTGGCTAGACTTTCTTCATCATAAAAATACCCCAATTGATAAATAGCTAAATCACTTCTTCTTAATTTATCCTCTATATCTTGTTTGGCGCCAAAAATAACTAAGGCTAGTTTGGAGGTATTAATTTTCTGCCCTAATATACTTAAAGCCTCCACTAAATATTGGAAGCCTTTGTTTTTACTCTTGTAATCTGCTCCGAATAAAATAATAGTTTTATCTTGAGGCAGCCCCAATAAATTCCTCGATTTAAACCGATCCTTCTTAATAAATACATTAATAGGGACTCCGTGGGGAATAACTTTTATCGGGCAGTCTTTAAAAAGTTGGCTTTGCCTAGCTTGTTCGGCAAGCCAAAAGCTGGGAGCAACAATATTAATATTGGCCTTCTCTAAAACCTTTTTCTTTCTTTCCAATATTTTCCGGGAAAGGTCTCTGTTTTTCCTTGAACCCAGCTGAGGACAATATCCACAACCAATCTCATATTTGTTACACCCCTCAAGACAATGGCACCCGCCGGTAAAAGGATTGTGATCGTGCAGCGTCCAAACTATCGGTTTAGGCCCTAAATTTAGAAAAAAATCTTTATAGTCGACCATTTTTACTACCCAATGCAAGTTAATAACCTCTGCCTCACGCACCACTGGCTGCCTTTTTAGCCGATAGATTGACCGCTCATTACTAAAGATTAATTCCTCTTTTTGCTTTCGCTGTTGGCCCTTAATCTCTCTAAAAATCAGTTTTTTCTTGATTTTGTTTTTAAACCGAGTAACTAAACTATCGCTTTCAGTTAGTTCAACAACATCACAATCCTGCGATGAGCGGCGCAAAACTAACATTTTAGAATCTACCTTTGCCTGTTTTAAACCACAATGAATTCTATAGGCTGCTTTGCCGGCCCCGCCAGAATCATAAGTACTTAAATGAAGAGTTTTCATATCAGTTGTTTTTTGATTGTTCGCCTTATTGCCCTTTTTAGTCTATTAATAAACCCCCATAATTTAAAAAACTTTTTTCCTAGCCAATACCTTGGCGAACCCAAAAGGTGCTCAATATCATCAACCTTTCGCCTCTCTACTTGGATTATTCCTTCATTTACATCTTTTATCATTTTTTTAATTTCTGGCGGATGTTGGCCGGAAAATCGTTCCAGCCAAGCCGGATAGTTATAAACATTATGCACTCGATAGCCGCTTTCTAAACCCAAAAATATTTTTTGGTACCACTCTTGGAATCCTTTAAGTTGCGCCCATTTAGCTTGGTCGTAATACCGGCTTTTATCCAAGACTTGTTTGGGGAAAACTAGCGAATAATGGTACAAAAAAATACCTTTCTTAATTAAGCTGTCTCCGTTGACCCATTTCAAGTTACGTAAATCCACACCTTCTGGATTGCAAACCGTTGGCGGCCGATGGTCAATATATCTATAGCCCGGCCCCCATTTAAATAAGCGATGATACCTTTGGGCCCAATATTTAGCAGGCTTTTCACGAAACAACCATCCATCAACCACATAATCAAATCCACCAAAAAAAGTTATCTGTTTAAAAGAAACAGCGGTGATCTTCGAATCGCTGCGCAGCATTTCTAATATCGCCTGCATGTCTTGGGGTTTATAAAACTCATCTACATCAACCTGCCAAAGATAATTTCCCGTTGCCCGTTGCGCATAGGCTTGCGACATTTCCTCTTTTTCGCTCCAAAATCCTTTAGCTGTAATGATCTCGATTTTGTTATCGGGGTCTTCCTCCTGTTTAAACCGCTGGAGTACATCAAGTGTCCCATCAACTGAATGTCCGTTAGCTGTGGCTAGATCTGCTGCCGCGCGAACCGCGCCCTCTACCACAATGATTTGATGAGCGAAAGGATATAAAGACCGTAAACAGTAGCGTGTAAACGGCTCTCCGTTAAACACGATCAGGCCAAAAGTGATTTTCGGATAATTACTCATTTTTCGCCAAGGTAACCGCAGCAAAAGTAATACCGAAAGGTGTCCAAAGCATGAATAACTGCCAGGGAGTAACAAAAAATGTAGAAGAGGTAATACTTACCAAAGACAAAGCAACCACACAAGCTATTCCGCTGAAAGCTAAGGTTTGACAACCAGCATCGCTAGAATGCAAAGCCCGAAGATAGGCCTTTGTGAACCGGACAAAAATCCAAATAAAACCAATAAATCCGATGATCCCAAAAGAAAGCCATAAATATAAATAGGTGTTATGGGCAAACCAAGTATAGACATAGCCATATTTTTGGAATCCCTCCAGGCCCACACCAAAAAAAGGATGCTCCAAAGCTACCAAAGCCGACTCTTGCCACCGCCAAATGCGGTCAGCTAATCCGGGTGCTTGGCTGGGGTCGTTCAAAACTTCTAAGACGCGCTGTTGAGCCCGCGCCCCCAAAGAAAACTTAGCGTAATACCAAAAACCAAAAAATAAGGCAAATGCCGGTAAGCCTATCTTCCATAAAGTTCCGGCAAAGCTTGCCGGAGAGTGTTTCTTTACTTTCAAAGCCAATACAGCCAACACCACTGTAGAAATTCCGGTTGCAATTAACGCCATTCTTCCCTGGGACTTGATAATTATTAAAGCCGCTACCAACATAATTCCGGCAGCCGCTAGGCGCTTCCCAAAAGACCGGTCGTTTAACCAGAGATTGAATGCTAATATCGCTACAAAAGCATAGCTAATCGGGGTGACTTCAGCCCCCATAAATAAAGAGTCACACAAAGGTAGATTAATTATCTTCATCAAGCGCTCGCTGCCGATAACTGAGGCGCTCATAAGTTCCTGCTCATAACTAGCTAGCTGCGGCGCATAAAGAAAAACTAAACCCAGCAATCCAGCTGAAATTAAAAAACACCAAAGCAGGCGCTCGGCTTGTTTAATATTTCTAATTAACCAAAAACATAAAAAACAAAACAACGGCGGCAGAAAGCACACCGTTCGAATCACGATAAGCGAATATTCGCCTTTGTACTCAGCTGATATGTAAGCGAGTAAAGCACCGATAACAAATAGCGTAAAAGGTAAAAAAGGAAAACCGCCTCGGGTAGGGATAGATGGGACCTTCTTAGAAACACTGCCAAGAAGCAGTCCGAGAATAATTAGCCCCCAGATAACTAGTTCAGTTGGATAGACCCGGGTCAATGCCGGAGAGAAACTCTGTAACCTTGAGTCCAAAGGCAGCCAATAGACAAAGACCGCCACGCACAAAAAGGGAAACAAGCCGATCCTTTTAATCAAATAAAGACTACCGGCCAAGCCGCCAAGCCCCAAAATCAAATATAAAAACCTTAGATTTTGAGAAACAATTGCCTGGCTGATTATGACTGCGGCACCTACCAAAGCAAAAAAGAATATTAGTTTTTTTATTCTCGCCATCTCTTAAGCCGCCCTTTCAATAAAACTTTTGCTCTTCCCAATATTGGTAAAACTTACCTTTCTTCTTAAGGAGCTCGGTTAAATCCCCCTCCTCTATGAATCGACCATCCTCGATTACCACGATCTTATCGGCATTCTTTATCGTAGAAAGCCTATGAGCAATAGTTATCGCAGTTTTCCCTTTAACCATCTGCTCAACCGCCTCCTGTATAAGCCGTTCGGTATGTGTGTCAAGAGAGCTGGTAGCTTCGTCTAAAATTAAAATCTCAGACCTTCTAAGCACTGCTCGCGCGATAGAAACTCTCTGCTTTTCCCCGCCTGAAAGCTGGACCCCCCTATCTCCTACCAAGCTATCCAAGCCCTTCGATGCTTTCAAAATAACTTCGTGCAATCTTGCCTTTTTGGCAACAACCATTATTTCTTCTTCCGAGCATTCTCTATCTAAGCCATAGGTAATGTTATTTCTAAGGGTATCATTAAAAAGTGCTGAGTCTTGACTTACCAGGGCTATTTGCCCTCTCAACGATTCCACTGTAAACTCTCTTATATCGGTGCCGTCGATAAAAATTGTTGAAGGTGGGCAATCGTAAAAACGTAAAATCAAACTGATAAGCGTGGTTTTCCCGGCTCCGGTCGAACCAACTATCGCAGTCATTTTTCCCTTTTCGACCGAAAAACTAACATCTTTTAATGTTTGTATTCCTTTTTTATAAAAAAAGTTTAGATGCCTAAAATCTATGCTTTCGTTTAATTGTTTAAACTCTTTTCGGCCGCCGTTTACAAAAAATTTATTTTTATCGTCAAAAACCTTTAATATGCTCCTCATCGGGCCTTCTATATTAGCTAAAGAAACTCTAAACAAACCTAGCCCTTTTGAGTAGGTAAAAATCCTCTTGATAATAACGATGTACACCGCAAAGATTGCTACATCCCCTGACTGTTTTTTTACGATCAAAAAGGCGGTGGCAGCGATAAATAATAAGAGCATTACTAAGGCAATAATTTCATGAACCAAAGGCACTAAATAACGCTTTCTATCAACATTAAATTCCAGCTCTTCTATGGCATCGCTGGCCTTACTGAAACGATGTTCCTCCTTCTTCTCTGCAACACAGGCTTTAACTAAAAGCATATTAGATAATATATTGAAAATACTTTGGCCCAAAACCGTATGGGCACCGGCCCAAACAACTGAACTTTTTTTGATCTTATCAATAAGCCATTGCGAAGAATAAAATACCAGGGGAAAAACAAGCATTGCGAAAATTGTCAACTTCCAAGAAATCATCACCATTATAATAATGTATACAACAAGCATAAGTATCAAAATGCATGAATTTTCTAAAATCATGAGCTGACTCGAAATTTTGTTGGTAAAACCGATGAGCACCTGGTTAAGACTCCCTGTGCTGTTAAGGTCGAAATGCTTTTTCCCAAAACCAAGGTAGCGCTTGAAGATATTTTTTCTTAATTGATTGGAAAACTTCCTTACCTGACGAGCTATGCCAACGGCGGATAGATATTGAAAAATGTTTTTTGCGACTGCTGTCGTCGCAATCATGACCAAAAGCAAGATAAATAATGAAGTATTTGTTGCGCTAAGCGAATCTGGAATTTGTTCAATAATATTTTTTAGAATGGGGACTTCTCTGACAAAGATAAAATCTGCTTTAATGATTCCCCTTACCGTGGGGATTAAAAGCGTTATACTAAGACCCTCAAACAGCGCTGCCCCTAAAGCTAAAACTACCGGAAAAATAAAATGCGACAACTTTACATCTATTCTGTGAAAGAATTTTATTAACCGTACAAGATTCAAATACAGTTTCATTTCCTTAGCTCCTTAAATTTCTACATCCTAAATGCGTGTGATTTTACCTTCCTGCTCGCTAGTTTTATTTATTTTGTTTGCTATCCAGGAATCAAGTAAATCTTTTTTAAAGCGCCATTGCCCACCAAGCTTGAAACCCGGTAGCTGACCTTTCTTTGTAAGACGATAAACCGTGATTGGATGTAACCCTAAATATTTAGCCGCCTCTTTAGGGTTCATAATTCCCGAATACTCGAACTGCTTTTGTTTTGGGTTTTTAGGTTTCATTTTCCTCCAACATTATACAAATAGCACATTTTTGCAAAGAAGTCAACGAATGATGACTTTTTTTATTAAAGATTAATAATAATCATCATTTGCTAGCTATTGCTAATAATTGCTAAAAGAACTAAAAAAATACCCAAGGAGCATAGCTATTTGGCTAAAACTACTAGAAATTAAATTTCGGGGGGTTATTGGCTATTGCCTAGACTCGCCTTAAGTATCTTGAAAAGAATCGCGGTCAACTCTCCTGAACTTTTAGGATTTCGTAACAGCTCCCAAACTAGGGTTGCGTGGCGCTCAAAATCGCCTTCGCGCTCAATGGTGGTAATATTTTTTTTAGCGAAGGAAAATATTCGCTTAACATCTTGATCGCTTAGCTTTTGAAATATCTTTCGAGCTCTCAAGGGTATTTTTAATTCTCGGCCAAATCTCTGCATCCAAAGCGAAGGATAGCTAGAATACCTCTTCTCAATAATACACTCGGCTAATGTTTCAGCACCACGCATACCCATATAAATTCCGCCATAAGTTAGTGGCTTAGTTTGAGAAGCGCTATCACCGACCAAAAATACTTTCTCCCGAGATATATCCTTATGCTGAGTTAATGGCACAGCTCCAGCAAATTTTTCAATAACCTCCCCGTTCATTTTTTGCCTTTTAATGAAAGTCAATAAATCTTGATAAGGGTTTTTAGAGATAACCCCGACTCGGGCCACCCGCTCTGACTCTGGAATTACCCAATAAAAATAAGGCCGCTCTATATATACTTCTACTAAATCCTTTCTCTGGGATTTATGTGCCATGCGAAACTGGACCCCCTTCAAGGTGCTCCCCTTATAATTATTAGTAACAAACCCTTTGGTTGCAGAGTTAGCTCCGTCAGCACCAACAACAATATCTGCCAAAATCTCTCCCTTGTCGGTTTCGATAATATAGCTGCCGTTTTCTTTTTCCAGACCAAGGAATTTAGTTTCAAAAAGTATATTAAGACCTTTGCTTAAGTTTTTATCGAAAGTTTCTCGGTCAACCACATAAGCGACTTTCTTCTTTTTAAGCACAAACTTGTCTTTCCCCAAACGAATAACTGCTCCATTTATCGTATTTGAAACGCAGCCCCGAGCAATCGACACCTTGGCTTCGCTAAAAACCTTTCCACCGACCAGCCCGGCGCAATGCACTGGTCGGCCTATTTCCTTATGATCTTCTATAAGTAAAGGGTTTAGCCCCGATCCCTTAAGAAGCTGTGCCAAATAACAACCTACTGGGCCCGCTCCTATAATAACTATTTTTTTTTGTTTCTTGGTTTCTCTCTTCATAACCTCTACTCTTATTGATTGTTGTTTTTTTCCGATATTTAAAGATTCAAATCAAATATTAATTTATCGCCAGCTCTTAGCCCCACATCTTCAACTATACCAGCGCTTACTTCCAAAACATAAAGAGCTTTCTTATCCGGACTCAATACCGAACAATTATCTAAAGTGCATGGCTTAGCGTTTTCTTTAATAAAAACTGCTTCCTTATTTTTATTCAACCAAACTATGTCTAAAGGTATCTCAGTGTTTTTCATCCAAAAATTATGGATTTGTTCTTCGGTAAAAATAAACAGCATCCCTCTATCCCGATCAAGCCTCTTGCGAAACATTAATCCTTGCTCGCGCTGTTCCTGAGTTGCAGCAATCTCCACAACAAAGCAGTGCTGTTTAAAACAAACTTTGCTCGGCTGGTCATAATGGCAACCAACCACAGCAAGGATTAAAACTGTTACGCCAATTAAAATAGACCGAAAATACACCTTAACTCTGCCTTACTTGAGCCAATTTGAAAGATCTCTTTGGATAAGTTTTTCTAGTTCTAAAATATCTTGTCTATACAAATTAACTATCCGCCTTCGTGCCTCGGGTGATAGAGATGGTTTAACCAGGCAGGCTTTCCAAAATCGATCACGAAGAGCCGAAAAAAAACGCAAAACTATTTTTGGCAAAAAACTTCTAAGGCGTTTAACCACCGCTGTAGCCTTGCGCCCAAGCACTAGCCACCCACGCATGACGATATTTTTTGGCAGGCCAGAAGGGTTATGTCTAATAGAGATATCTGGTAAAAAATTCTCATCTACATTCAAAAACCTAAAAATATCTCTTAATAAGTCAAAAGGGTTAGTTTGTAAATCTTCGTAAAGAAAAATTTTTATCTGCGAACGGTCAAAAAGTTTAAAATAATGCTTAAGGTGCCGATAATAAGAGTTGTTTTCTAGATGCTGTCTGCGGTATCCAGGCGACCCCGTATCTATTTGTCCAAGGAAATCACTAAAGCTGTCGGGCTTCTCTTTGCCTTCTCGACACCGATGCATAAAATTCGAATATAGTTTATCAGCCGGGTCACGAAAGATAACAATGAGTTTTACTTTTGGGATATAGCGCTTTATTTGCTCAGCGGCTTTTGGCTTAGACAAATAAATAATTGATGCTTCGCCAATAGCCCTTTCTCTTGAAACATTTTTGAATAACTCTTTGTAATTTTCTAAATTAGCTATTCTCCCGTTTTTTTTCTTTTCGCCTTCAAAGCCAAAAAAATTTGGCTCCTTAACCGGACTCATATAAATTTCGGGATGCTGCCCCAGATAGTTATAAAGCGAGGTCGTACCAACCCTCCCAGTACCAATAATCAAAAAATTAGGCATTGCCATAGGTTTGTGTCGGTCCCCTCTGAGGCTGGAGTTTATCCCCGCGAAATCCCTTTAATTTCTTTTATAAACGGGGTCAACGGCATTGCCGCCCATTGATTTAAAAACCCCTTAAACTCATTGCGCATTGTAGCCTTCGTTTATCTTTCTGTGTATAGTTTATAAACTTACTCAAGGCACCCTGTCGTACCTCAAATCGTTATATTACTCAATCGTATAAAGATAATCGCCTATCGCACGAGCAACCGTTTCCATGCTTTGTGCGCTGCATTTATCAACTGTATCACCTGTTGTATGGGAATACGGGTATTCAAAATCAATCAGCAAAAAGCTTGGAATTCCGGCTTGATTAAGCGGAATGTGATCGTCTCTAATATCTTGCCCAACTCTTTTTTGAAAAACATTACCGTTGATTTCCTGTGCGATACTCCAAAAAGATTCTACTTGGTTAGGAGAATTTTTAACCGATAATCCTTCTTTCAAGATTCTTAAATCTTTATCGCACACCATATCCAATACAATCCCACCGATTGGCTTGGTATTGCTGTATATTTCGCTCAAATGCTCAGCAAAGTAAGTGGAGCCGAGCGGCTTCCAATAAGTATAATCTCCACCTTGATTTTCTTCACCTTCTTCTCCATCAAAGAAAACAACATCAATCCCTATGCTTGGCTCCGCCTGTGCGTTGGCGAATAAACGAGCTAATTCCACAAGAACTGCCACTCCCGAAGCAGAGTCATTTGCCCCCGGCACTGGGTGGTCGGGGTTCCTTTTGTCCTTGTCGGCAAATTTTTTGCTGTCGTAATGCGCTCCAAGTATAATCCGCCGCTCTTGGGCGGGAAACAATCGACCAATGATATTTGTCAATCTATGAACTTTCCCGTCTTGTCCAGCCTGCTCCCAGGTCTGAATTTTTACCTCCGGCGCAAGTTCTTTCATTTCGGCCAATATAAAATTTTGGGCTTTTTCGTGTCCACCTGCGCTTAGGTAACGTGGGCCATAGCGAAGTTGCTGAGCAACGAGAGCTAGCATTTCTTCACCCTTAAGGGATGACTTCTGATTAAAGCTATTGCGCAAAATTTGTCCGGTCAAATATTCAACTGGCGAAAAATTGTCGGTCAATACAGGATAAACCGAAAACTCAAATCGGTTCATATCGATAATCTTATTTTGTAGGGATCGAATAATTTCATTAGGATGTTCAACTACCGAAGCTGCGCCTAGATCTATCCTTTTATCGCTATTGTGGCCAACTAAAACGATATTCTGTGATTCGATTATCCCCGGCGAATCAACCGCAAAAAAATAACTATTCGGAAAAACCGATTGGAATGTCTTTATCTCGGACATAATAAGCGATGGTTGTTGACGAGACAAACTCCCAATCAGGCTTGCGATAAAAAGACCCTCGTCACTAAGTTTCTCTTTCGCGATTGTAAAAAATTCTTTGGTAGTAAAGTGTGCCGGAACAGAAAAAAACGAGTAGTATACATCGCTAAAAATTAAATCGTATTTTTTATTTGAGTCTCGCAACAGGCGACGTCCATCCTCTATATAGTTTCTCAGCCGCGGTGTGTTGGTTACCCGAAAATACTTTCTTGAAAGGTTAAACAAAGAAGGTTCTATCTCAGAAACATCTACTGTCGCCTCTGGCAACTCCGCGAGCAATGCTCTGGGGAGAGAATACGCACCACCACCGATAACAAGAGCATTTTTTACGTCGGGCGTAAAAATCTTATAAAGAGCATAGTATTTTGCATAGCCCCCTACCAGATCGATCGGATCATCGGAATCGAGAAACATAGCCCCTGAGATGCTGCGGTCTTGCTGAAAAAACCTTGTTAGTCGCCCATCAAAAACACTATCATAGATAGTAATTCTTTCATAAACGCCATCTTTACTGTAAACAACACCTTCATTTTCTTGGTATTCAATAAACAGCGCCATGATGAAAAAAAGCATAAACACAAATAGAACACCATACAAATATTTCTTTTTCAAACCGAGCACAAAAAGAGGGACTAGCCCGAGAAGAAACAAAACTACTCCATTAGCAATAACAATTTGATTTATTCCAAAATTAGGTATGAGCACAAATCCTGCCAACAAGCTTCCGAATATACTTCCTAAAGTTGAACAAAAGAAAACTTTTCCGGCGATCGTTCCAACGCCTTGGTTTGGAGAGTGAACGCTTTGTAATTTAATTGTATAG
Source organism: Candidatus Omnitrophota bacterium (assembly GCA_021735655.1). Lineage (NCBI taxonomy): Bacteria > Pseudomonadati > Candidatus Omnitrophota > Candidatus Omnitrophota bacterium. The sequence goes on from JAIPGM010000004.1 coordinate 112,460, forward strand.
GGAGACAATGTGCCGAGCAATAATGCTGGTAGCAGAAATAAAAATATTGAGGACACTAAAGGTCCGGCGGAAATTGAAAAGGCCAAGCTCAAAATCGGCAAAAGAATAACGCCGACAAAATGAAACAAAAGTAGCGTAAGTCCGCTCAGAAGAATGATGCTAAAGAACCAACTCGAAGATGGATAACGATCAGCCAGCTTGCCGCCGGCATAGTATCCAAAACTTAGCGCGGCAAGGATAACACTTATTACGCTCGATACGGTAAAAATCGTATTGCCGTAATAAGGAGACAAAATACGAACCGCAACCACTTCGATAACAAGTACCGAGGCGCCAGTGACAAAAACTACAAAAAGCAAAAAATATTTTTTAAGAAATTCCATCGAAACGAAGTATAGCGAGGTCAATGGGATTCGACCCCACGATCACCTGCGTGATAGGCAATAGCCCCTAAATAAAAACTCCTCTATTTTTAATGTCAACTACGTTTTAATTATAACATGTTGGTCAAATAGTGTCTATGCCCGGTTTAGATCTATATGGCCTAGGCTGGATTTGTGTCAATTAAGATAAAAAAATAAATTATCGATTTTTGATTGTTCATAAAATAAAATTTATTTTGCTATCGCTAATATTATACTTCTTCCCGAAACTAAAGCAAACTTTATTAATCTTCACCCTTCTAATATCGAAATTAAAATATAAATTGCTTTAGTCTCTGTGAGCATGTTTTCGGGGATTTGATAGATAATGAAGACGGGCCGAATGTGACACTACTCAAACTACACAAGCCCAATCAATACAACTACTTGTGAAACTTTATAAAAAGCGTTCTATGGGCACTTTGATGTCCCTCGGCCAACCCATTAATAATTCAGCACCTTATCGAAAAGGTGTTTTATCACAACACCGGCAAAAAACCATGAAAATGGTCACTCAAAACTAAAATTCTCGATCCCTATACAAGCGCTAATCTTGGCGAGTGAAAATCTACCTTTTACCGATAACCCGCCTATACCTACCACGTTTTGGGTTTATCATAAGCTGACGAAAAGCCTCAGCTCGCTGATTTTCCCTCCACTTTTGTTCTTCAGCTTGTTGTTTCTCTTTTTCTCGTTGCTCATCCATGTGAGATAGAATATCTTGAGCTAAAAGCAAACGTGAATTATTTAAGGCACATTCTACAAAGTCTTTTCGACTAAGGCTGGCAACTACAGCCCATCCGCCCATATCTCCCGGAAAAAGACACCAAAGAAAAGATCGCCTTTCATCTGCCTGATCGACAGGGGGAATACCTTGAAAATCAAAATAAACTGGTACTGAGCTTTCAAGCCACCTTTTAGGAAAACATTCTTCTGGGAAATAGGTAAAATATATGCCTTTCCAAATTGAAGATCCAAAGTCTTTATGCCCTGACCCGGCATGGAAATCATTAGACCCTTTACAAAAACGTCGGTAGTCCATCGACAATCGTGTACCGTTAACAAGCCACACCATATTTTTATAAAAATTTTCACGACTCTTTATCTCATCAGAGTCGATTGCCGAATGCTGAAATTCTATTACAAGCCCACTGATCGTTTTTACATCTGCAATATGTTTTTCTTCATTCATAGAATCAAAGTGCCCAAGCTCCTGCCATTCTTTCGGAAAATGTTTCTTCCATTCTCTGTGCCACTCCGCTTCATTCTCCCACCATGGATCACACAACGATTTTCGCTTATGCTTCCAATGCCAAACTTTTTCTGCCCCACAATAAGCGATCATATCGCTTTGGCAATGCACACACGAACCTCGTAACCCCGGCTGAGCTTCCGTCTTATCTCCGCCAACCAGAGCAAATCTCATATTTTATTCCTTTTTTTTTCGGTGTTATTAGTGCAAGCCCATACTAAAGCGACAATCCACGCAATTCCCCCAGTAAAAACCATAAACAGGTTTAAGATAAATATGGCTAAAGCATTATTATGCTTCCTCTTTCTAGCAACAACAGTCGGCAAGAAATAAAAACCGATGGCAACGATACCGCCAATAATTCCCAAAACAATCCATGCTACAGGGGCTTGATCCCACCAAGCAATAAAATCGCCCATTCATTACTCCTAGAGAAAATCTCTTAAACTTTTACTTTTGTTCCTCATTTTCAAGAACATAACCTTGACCATAATCTATTATCTCTACCCATTGTTTACCTTTGTTTATGTTTAAATCCCAGACTCTGCCGGTTATGGTGTCACATTTCATCCACATCATTCCACCCAACTGACCACTTCCTTGATAAGTTGTGACTTGATATCTACCATTCAGTGCAAACAAAAAGGCTGATACTGCCAAAGAAATACACAGAATCATTATTCCAAAATTCTTCATATATCCTCCTGAGTCATTTAAACACTACCGTTTTGTAATCTCTATTCTTCCTCATTTACAAAAATCGCCGTTCCTTTAACAACCTTGGCATTTACAGGCGCAACCCATATTGCACCACTCCCATAACCACCGGCCATAGTAGATGTCTGAGTTCCCGTATTTGTTAATAACACACCGTTTGCGCCGATTTTTGCCGCTTGTTTTTTAAGCTCCGCAACTGCATAATCTTGTGAGTCTTGATCCGTCCATCCCGAATCACTTGATGCTTCAACAACCCCAAGCACATCATATTTCTTTGGTTCCTCTAAATAAAGCTTTACTGATTGTGGATCCGTAGATGGCCGGGCAGTTCCAGTAAGGATAACACTACCCGTTGCACAGCCTATGAGAAACGAAGCTACTAGGCAACAAACAATAATTTTGGAATATTGTTTCATCTTTTTGCCCCCTCTATTTTTTCTTTATCAGAAAATATGGAAATAACAGAAGCTTTGTTGTTGTCACCGCCAAACCATATCCAAAACACATTGTCATCTGAAGTCATCATCGCACCGGTATATTTAGAGAACATATTTTTAGGGTTTGCTTCCTTAAAAGCATCCAAAAATTCGGGATAAAAAATCTCATCAAATTTTACCAAAAATTCATCTCTATTTTTAATTTCGCCGAGATCTGTGTTTAATGGGTAATAAACCATGTTGGAGACTTTTTCTTTGTCTCGATTTAGGACTGATCTTTTGAAATCTTGGGCAAAATTATCCACCATTTCATCATCGTCCATTCCGCCAATAGCATACATGGAATTCAAATCGCCTGCACTGCCATAATCCATTTTAAGCCTTATATGCCCAGTTGCTTCCGCAGAACTTATGTCTCCCGCAATAACTTCACGATTCAGCTTGGAATCTCCATAAGCGTCATCTTGATCTTGAAAAGACGCATTGATCACTATGCCATCCTCATTTTTTAAAGTAATTTTTCTGCCATCAAGAGTTCCGGAAAGCGGAATGCTCATATAATCCGAATCAAAATATAACTCACCAATTACATTCTCCTGATCATATACAAGAGTTAATCCACCAGTTTGACCTGCAATGTCGCCCCTGTATGTCCAGTGCCAATCTTTGGTGAATGAATCACAATGCCCCTCTGCGCCAGTGAACAACAGACAAAAAACAAATATAAGCAATGCCCGCATTCCTAGACCTCTTTTTCCTTTAAGAAATCAAGTACGGGCTTGAATTTCTTTATTGTACTGATGATTTCGCCCTCTAACTCTACTGATTCTGTAAGCACCTTAGTTCCTCTGTCAATAGAATACCTAAAGTGTATACCGGGAGCCCCCGGCTCTTTATCCGCTTTTTTCAAAACATCACAAATATATTGAACGTCTTTTTGCGTATTAATATCACTCAACTTCATTTCAAAGAATTTAACCCATTTTTCATTGCCGGGCATTATGCGTTTCCCTGTTCTCGGCAAACGTTTTGAAACTACCAGCCTCGATTCCTTTCTGGCACCGCTTATAACCTGAAGGAATTTATTTGTATTTGTAGATATCCGATTAAAAAATATGCCGATAGGGGTCTTACTCTGAGATGTCCGACCGTTGCGGACAACAGTGTTGATATCCAAACAACTCTTTGAAACCTCAATAGTAAAATTACATTGGTTAAAAACGTCCTTGCCATCCTTTGGTCTTTTAATTGCGACCCAAGCAAACCTCTCATCCTTGCCACTTCTCGATATGTTCCCGGGCTTAATAAATGAATATTCAGAACCGATTTCTTTCGGCAGTTTTTCTTTTATGATATTTGCCAGAGCTTTAAGTTTTTTCCTGAGAATAGGGACGTAATACGGATTGGGGTCAATCCAAAAATCAAAATCCGAGTCTTTGAATCCATTAAATTCGGTCATTACGACTACCTCCATGTAATCAATAAACTGCTCAATTAATTGTGCAACCGCAGATAGCGATTTATTTCCTTTTATTTTCTCAACTGTGCGACGGCATATTTTATGAACCTTCGACCAGCTAAGGTATCTAACACGGTTATCGCTAATGCTATTTAAACTGCTTTTGTCATCTAAATTGTTCGTTATAACAACAAGGACATCTTTAGCACCTATATCGCTCAAATGCCGTCTAATTTGATCAAGATCCAATCTTGCCCGAACTTTCGATTCAATATGGATATTGTAATCTGCCAAATCGATCAAAGCATCAGGTCTGCTACCGCTTAATCCTTTCTGCAGTTTAAAAGAAACCACCGGGCGATTTGGTGCCTCGATTGCTTTTAAGAATCCAGACAAAAGGTCGACAAAACCTGCCTGACAGCAAAATTCGAATATATTGACCAGCCCTTTGGTAGTGTTATCCTCAACTTGGAAATCATACAAGGATTCTTTATCTCGCTTAGAAGGCCCCCGGTAATAAAAAAATATGTTCTGATGAGGATCTCTCACGCTTTTCTCCCATATTCGGTCTTTAAAAATTTGCCATAAGCCCACAGGGCTTCATCAAGCCGCTTCCATGCAACCCCTTTTTTGCATAGCTCATTAAAAAATGGGGCATACTCCGCAAAATATATTTGTTCTTTTTGCTTGTTGCTATTTGGAATTTCATTGCGTCGGTTTTGACTCAAAAAGATAAAAGCCCTATAAACATGCTGATCAAATATCGGGAAATCATTCGGCGTGATTATGTGTAAAAGATATATTTTCCAGATAGCTCCGTTTACAAAACTGAAATCTTTTAAGAAAGAATCGAGGGAAAAAAAGTCCTTAAGGTTATTGATGACATTCAGCTTGGCTTTAATATTCGATAGCACTACTTCTTTTTTCTGGGATAGTTTACTCCCATTTTTCCAAATAAATAATTTATCAATATCATCGATGCTGAATTTTTTCTTTCCGATAATAGGGACGTAATAATCTTCCATAGGATAGTTATAAAAACTGCTCCAGAATTTAACAAACTCATCTATTGTGACATTTTTTGTGTTTAAAACCGGGAAATTCATTATTGCTCCGTTAAATTTTCCCCACTTGGACAATAGGCTTCATCAGAAAAAACATTGTGCAAAATGTTATGATTTTACTTTTACTCATTCTTCTCCTTTTTTCCGTTCTTTATTACCTTTTCTAATGCGTGGATAACTTTATCGACTTGAATGTTTATATCACGCTTTATTAGATGCTCCCATAAACGGACCACAATCCACCCTTTTCTTTTTAAAAATAGAGTGGTTTTTTTGTCTCGCAATCGATTCTTTTCTATTTTTGTTTTCCAAAAATCATTCTTTAATAAATGCTTCCAGCGAGAATACTGCCAACCATGCCAAAAATCGCTATCTAAGAAAACACACAGTTTAGCTCTTTTAAAAACGATATCTGGCTTCCCTTTTATAAGTTGCACATTTCTCTCAAATGTTTTCCTTGTTCGTTTTTTTAATGCGCGAATGAAATCTTCCTCAAATTTTGTGTCTCGAGACCGTATTTTTGACATTACAACAGAACGGTGTTCTTTTGTGATTTTGTCTGATTCTCGTTTTTTCTTAAAATTGCGACCTAAATAGTTTTTGATTCTTCTCTTTGTCATAGCCTAATAAGACAATCCATATTTCTTCATTGCTTCTTTTAGTAATGGCGGTGATTTCCGTTCACCAAAAGCGTCCCCTAAAAGATGTACTATAAATTTCTCAGTTTTAGGTAAAATAACACTTGAATGCTGAACGACTAAACTCACCCATTTATCAACCAGTTCTTTTGTTCTTATATATTCCTTTAATTCCCAATAGTGCCTGACCTCGTCAACCGTGAGTTTTGAAACAATTTCAATAATTTCTTTAGCGTTTCTTTGGAGGTAATAAAATATCTTTGGAATCTTATGGTACGCCACGTCATTAATAACAATTGTCTGTTGTCCTCCAGCGGTAAATCTATCTCTAAGCGAAGAATCCACCACACCATGACGAGCCGCTAACCAAGTCGCGAAATTTTGATATTTTGTTTGACTCCTACCAAATATCTCAGGGAATCTTGCCATAGCTTCATTTCTAAAGCGATTCTGTTTATCTTCATGAAGATTGCCCCACAAAGTAACTGTGGGACTTAGCATGGCGTCAACTTCATCCCCGGGATCCATCCACCAAGGTTCTTCTCCTTTTTTAGAAATTTTGCGAAAATAACGAACAACTTCCTTAATCGGATTATCTTGTTTCCGCAAAATGTTATATTCCGTTCCCATCTTATCAAATATGGTTTTCCCAGAATCAAGCTCCATATCTATCAAATATCTCGGGGAATGGGTTACAGCGATGTCGTAAAGACATTCTTCATATCTTCGAAACTTAAACTTTGGTGGAGCGACCAGTCTTCCAAAAAATAGATATATTCTTTCAACGCCTTCAACTCTTGTTGTTTCAAGGACACTATTGCCAGTACTACGCCAATGATCTTGTTTGGTAATTTTTACTTCCACTCCGTAATATCGTTTCGCCACTATATCTGGAAATTTATGCCCTGATATAAGTTGTATCGTTCCTTCAAATTCAGTTTTTTTCGATGAAATCAACATAGAACCGTAGACTTCTTTTTCAAAATCTGATGAAGATAATCCGCAATAGCGCTTTGGAGCTTTTGACGCTTCATCTTGAATGGTTTTAATCCCACCGTTCAATAAAGTCTCAAAAGAATTCTCACTCGCTTCTGTCCTTTTAGATATAATCATTTTAATCCTTTCTTGAAAATCTTTGGCCATAGCTCCTGTAGACGCCACGCCACATTAAAAGCTAATAATGGTGGCACAGCGTTGCCAATCACTCTGTAACCATCTGATGGGCTCAAAGCAAACTCCGATCCTAAAACCGAAGCGCTTCTCGTAAAAGCGAAATCATCGGGAAAGGTTTGAATTCTGGCGCATTCTCGAACTGTCAACCGTCGCTCTTTTAGCCCCATATCAATTTCTTTAAGATTTTTTCCGCCATGCTCTTTCGACAAACGTCTAAATTCTATATTCCCATGATGTTCAGCTCGAATCGTTGGCCCTAATCCCATCACATTAACTTCACTTTGTCCTTGGCAATGTTTTCCATACCACTTAGCTCTTGAATAAGCTTTTTGAGAGGGGTCATTCGAGAATTCCGGTTCTTTCAGTCCAACAAAAGCGTCTTTAACTTTTACAAAGGGCAATAAGTGTGAATCTTCACTAATTTCACCATGCGTTCTTGGGGGATATGGGTTAAAGCACGAATCATCACTCAATAAGGTTAATTGTTCAATAGCTTTTCTAGTCAGAGCATCCCTTCTAAAACCGATAAAAACTACCCTCTCTCTAGTCTGGGGGGCACCATAATCCTGCGCTCTTAATACTTTAGCGTTAACAACCAAATAACCATTATCTCCAATAGATCCAAAATCATTTTCGATAATCTTCTTAGCGTCGGATAAAGATACTAGCCCCTTGACATTTTCGGCAAGAAATACTTTTGGCCGGACAATTTCAATAACAGCTCTCATCCACATGTAAAGCTTCCCCCGATTTTCTTCTGATGGTTCCTTGCCGTTTAACAATCCTCCATGATGTGCCTTGTGAGAATTAAAACCTTTGCGTTTTCCCGCCACGCTAAAATCTTGACACGGGAAACCACCAGTAACCAAATCAACTCTCGGAAAGACTCTCGCCGCTCCTGAAGAATGCTTCCTAACTAAATCAACAATACTTTCAGAATGAAAAAGCGATCCATTTTTTCCTTCTTTATCAAAATAAGGAACCCAACCAGCTTTAGCCGATTGTAAAATATCATTGGCAAAAACTGTTTTAAACACTGTTTTTGGCAATCGAACCCAATGCTTATTTATAGGATTTTTTAACCAATCTGGATGAATTATTGGATTAATGGATTTTTTAAGAACGATGAAATCACCTTCAAAACCTAAATCCATACCACCGCAACCAGAGAACAATGAAAGTACTTTCAACGTTTGTGTCTTTTTTTTCATTTTTAGTCCTATCAATTTTCCATAAACCCTTCATCAGCAAAGCTGAAGAAAGAATTATCACCAATTATTACATGATCCAAAAAGTCAATTTTTATAGACTTGCTCACATTTAGAATATCCTTTGTTAAATTTCGATCGTCAATACTTGGATCACAATTCCCAGAAGGATGATTGTGAGCGCAAATAAATGAACTAGAGCAACACTCTAGAGCCTTATGAAATATTTCCCTAACAATAGGATTAACTTCATCGACTGTTCCTTTTCCAAGCTCAACGATATTTATCAATCGACTCTTGGTGTCAAGATAAAGAACCTTAAATTCTTCTTTCTTTAAATCACGCATGCGAGGCGATAATAAGGTAAACACATCTTTGGCATTTTCAATCCTAATTTTTTTGGGAATGATTTTCCCTTCATGGAATCTTTTGCCAATTTCTATCGATGCTCGTATTTGAGCTATCTTAGCGACACCAAGACCTTTAAACTCTTTCCAATCCAAATCCCCAGCCTGACTTAATTCCCGGAAAGAACCAAACTTTTTAATTACAGAACGAGCTAAATCCAAAGCGCTCTGTCCTCGTATCCCAATACGAAGAATAATTGCTAATAATTCGGCATCGCTTAAAGATTCTTCTCCTTTTTTTAAAAGCTTCTCTCTCGGTCGGTCATCCACCGGCCAAGCGCTTATTCCTGATGGTTTTCTAGTCTTTGTTTTTCCCAATTTTATACCCAATTTAATCCCTCGTTTAATCCCTCATTTAATCCCTCACGCACGCCAAATCATACCTATTCCAGTACATCCCAATGTCCGCTTTTTCTCGAGCCAATACGCTTCAAAAAACCTTCTTCCTTTAGCTTGGCAATGGCATTTTCCACTGTTCGCTGTGATAGCTGTATCTGATCCGCAATTTCATACGTTTTTATAAAAGAATCTGCCTCAATGGCGTTTAAAACTTTCTCCGCGTTTATTCCGCACTTCTTCCGCATTTCTTCCGCATTTTCTACCGCAATTACACTCTCATTTTAAACTATCCTTTTCTTGCTTCTTTTTTTTGAAGGTTTTTTACTGATTTGCGATTCCACCAAAAAACGCTCACGTTTTAACTCTTTGACAAGCTCGTCTTCCGTTGGCAAATATAACTTATACCTCGAGGCAAATATCTGTTTGTTATCTTTAGGCAACGTGTACCTGACAACAGCGTCTTTTTTATCTTCGCACAAAATAAGTCCAACTGTTGGATTGTCATCTTTCTGTTTCATGGATCGGTCGTAATAGTTTACATACATCTGCATTTGTCCGATATCCTGATGAACTAGTTTCCCAATTTTTAAATCGATAAGGACAAAGCATTTCAAGATAGTATTGTAAAAAACCAGATCAACATAAAAATGATCGCCATCCAATGTAATGCGTTTCTGTCTGCCTACAAATGTAAATCCTTTTCCAAGCTCAAGCAAAAACCTGGAAAGGTTATCAATAAGCGCCTGTTCCAGCTTGCTCTCGTATAATTTTGAGTGAGGAGATAATCCGGTAAATTCTAAAACATAAGGATCTTTTATCATATCTTCATATGTTGCCAGCTCTTGTCCTTTGCGAGCCAGCCTCATAAGACCTTTTTTGTCTTTGCTTAAAGCAAGCCGCTCATAAAGAAGTGTTCCTTTTTGTCGTTCAAGTTCGCGAGCTGACCAATTATTAGCGACGCACTCCGCCTCATAAAAGGATCTTGCATCAGGCTTGTCGACTCGCATCAATATTCGATAATGCGTCCAGCTCAATTCTTGACGCACTGCGTCAAGAATTGGATATGCTAAATAAAACTTTCGCATATTCGTCAAATTCGTAAAATCAAAGCCCTTGCCAAATTCATCTGAAAGTCGATGGGACAAATCTTCTATTGTTTTCTTTCCATATCCTGCGCGCTTCTTGCCTTTCTGTTCTTCTTCGACAATTTCTTTTCCGATATGCCAATAGGCTAAAACCATCTCCGTATTAACAGCGCGGGCGATATTGTTTCTTGCGTTCTCAATAATTGCGCAGATTCGTTCGTACGCATTTGTTTTATTATTAACTCTCTTTTTGGCGATACTTCGAGAGCTTTTTTGAATGGCTTTTTTTCGTGGCATCTTAGCAATTCCTCCTGCTCTTAATAAATTCTTCTAAATCTTCCGGCTTGATCTTCCACTGACCGATCTTCACGGCTTTAATTTCTTTTTTGCGTATTAAGTCTCGAATCCATTCATCGGTAAGTCCGAGTTTTTCGGCTACTTCAGGTACAGTGAGATACTCTTTTATGTTTTCCATAATTTTACACCTCGTGGAGTTATTGACTATGTATTACCATATTCAAAACAGCATTAGTCCCTATTTTAGTACTATTAAACCCAATGGTCAAGCAAAATGCTCATAAACACTGCAATTACGATAATGCCGGATTATGCCCCGGATTTATAATCCCGCACCTCTGATATATCATTTCCCACGGCTAAAGACTCAAAATAATCGACTTTTGCGGAAATCTAATCAATTTCGGCGTATCTTGAAGCTGAAATGACCCAAAATAACTCCTTATTATCATTTAAGCCAGTAAATGATAATATGGCATTTTCTTATTATCACTTCCTTATAAGATTTGTGATGAAAATGGGCTCCGGATCAATTATCCTCACATCCGTTGTAACAGCCAAAACACGACAACACGACATTTTTCATGTCGTATAATGTCGTGTTTTTCAGGCTATTTTCGCCTTAAAAATTAGCTCTAAATATCCATAACACACATAAATACAAGCATTTACGCAATATTAGGCTTTTTGCCATCACCAGACAATAGGACATGACATCGATTTTTTATTTTAAGGTCACTGACAGACTGCCCCTCGCCCGACCCTCGGCAAACCCCCATGGTAAGGACCCATCTTTTTATGGCTTCCGGAGTTATATTCAGCTTAAGCTTCACCTCATACCCATCAGGTGATTTTATCGTCACATAGGTCCAGAAGCCCGGCTTCCATTTCTTCTTTTTACGCTTATATCTGTACCATCCCATAGATCACGTCCTTTTAAAATGCGTGCGGAGAAGGGCGTCAAGGAGGTTTACCAAAACAACGCCCCTTATCAGTCGCATTTAACTGATAAAACCTCTGCGATGGAACAGTTAAGCATCGCATACAGTTTCCCCGCATTATTTGTTTTAATCAATAACCGCTTCCTTTTTTTCCACAGGTTGAGGTCGATATCTTTTCATGATCTGGCGAATTTCTTTCTCAAGATCAAAGTTTGAAACCCAGTTGCTTTTACTTCTGATTTCTTCCTCAACATCAGCCACAGTAGGACGGTTTAACCCAGCGATAACCCTGTCTTTTTCAGCATGAAATACATCATACGCCTCAGTGCCTAAGCTCGGGCTAAATGCCGGATATGATTCCAGATCACGCTTTGTCACCGCAGGGTGTCCATGTAAAGCAAAAGCCAATCCAAAAAGTTTTCCTTTTGCTTTCCAGAGATCAAGTTTTGCCTTATCACGGTCACGATTAAGGCGTTTTCTGATCTCTATAACTTTCTGAGATTCATCATCTTTCAAAGTGGTGAAAGCATCCTCAAGTTTTTCTTTTAGCTTCTCAAGGCTTTCGGACACCACGTCGAGATTGATATTGCATTCCTCCAAAGCTGAATCCGCTTCTTTTACAGCATTTGGATTAGCTTTTTCACCGCACATAATCCTGCTTCTGATTTCTTTTGCTTTTTCTTTAGCGTCTTGTTTTTCTTTTTCACATTGCTTCTGCTTCTCCTCAAGAGCTACGATCTGCTCGGCGATCTCATCTGGCGTGCTTTTGTCTTTTAACACATTTAAAAAATTAAGCTTCATTGTCTTATCTCCTTTTTTTAGGTGCGGTTATTGATAATGCTTCTTCAAACGGACAATCCGTTTCGTTCTGATACTTTCGAGCACGCCAAACATGATCAAGCTGTTCTGCGATTACCACACTGCCTGAATCTGCTTCTTTTTCCGGTGCGGTCTTACTTAAAGCGTCAGTTAACGTGCATTCAAATTTCTCACGGTACTCATACGCTTTCTTTAAGTGGTCAAGACGGACATCGCCTTCACTCGCCATGCTATCGTTCTTCTTAGCAGTCGCCTGCAAGGCTTCTGTGAGTGAACAGTTGTGCCTCATCATATAAAGATTAGCGTCAATTAAATGAACGAGTTGTTTTTCTTCAGTTGACCCCGGAACATACCGGCTGTTCATCCCGCTTATTGTGTTTAATAAATGAGCTTGTTTCATTTTTTATTCCTCCTGTTTTTTTGTTTATCCACACTAAAAATATCCTTAATTTTCAATCCATAATTACATCATTTTCACCCCCTTTTCTGATGATCGTGAGCGTTGTGAACGTCGATTCCACTACTTTCTAAATCCCTCTTTACGCCTCTTTTACACCCCTTTTTTGTGACTTTCCTGACCCTTTCCCTTATATTTTTCTTTTTTTAGAACAGAGGGGTTTTTACGTTCACAATGTTCACAAACCACACAAATCCTTGTAGATTAAGAAGTTAACCACTGAGCGTAGGTGTGACCGTAGACTCTGGACGTTCACAACGTTCACACTTTTCAGTACGGTCTCGGGTCCTCACGGTCACAACGCTCACCGACGTTCACACCGACGCTCACACCATTTTCAAAGAGCGAATTGCCCTTAGTTTTCCGTAAAATAAACAGCTTCCTGCCGGTACCGGCTTCACGTTTATTACTACGTAAAATATCAATCCCCACACTCCTCATAACAGGTGCGATACGCATAAGTTCAGAAGCTAAAGCCCTAGCATTAGCGGGAATTGTTTTATCAAATCCTGTCTCAGGCTGAACACTTGAAAGAAGCGTAGTCGCAGAACCTGCCCATTCACCACCGTTAAATTCCACAAGATAAGTAAGCCTCTGTGCAAGCGTGCTTTCTTCGGCAGTATCTTCCCATTTATGATCAACCGACTCCTGATACTTCTGTAAAAACTCATCCTGTGAAAAGCCTAAATATCCCGACAAGCCTGAACCCCATTTAGCGAAATCCGACATCCTGAAACGTTCATGCCCTGATACTCCGTCAACAATAGCCATAGCTTTTGAAAGGGCGGTAAAGAATCCGCCGAGAATGCCCGGCAAAGAAGCCCTCCACTCATCAGCGATTTGTTTTTCAGGTCTTGTTTCTTTGAGAATAGGAATATCGAATATTATTGATCTATCTAAAAGGTCGGGTCGGCAGATGGAACTGCCTATGCCGTTTAAAACAAAACATCTGCGGTACGTCCTTATAAATTCTTCGTCATTAGTGTAGAGTGACCGTTTCATGTCGCCTTCACCGGTTACCGCACGACATAAAAAATCACTGAACCATTCAGATACACGAGAGAGATTGTCGAAGTTATTCACCCAATGCTTATCAGCGATCATCTGAGCCTGTTCTAAGTCTTTGGGAGCCGAAATTGACATTACTTTTGACGGATCACATAAACTTTTTATTAATCGGGAATTATTTGACTTACCAGTGCCTTGCTCGCCGAGTTGGACAGGTATAACATGGGGAATATCAGGAATGAAAAACGTAGCTATAACCGTCATAAAAAGGCAGGCGTCATCTTTATTAATATTACAGAAGTCTAAAAGTTTTATCGGATCAAATCCTTTAACAGGCATGACCTGCTCAGACTGGTGAGGGTAACGCTTAAATATCGGCGGGAGAAAAACAATTTCCCAGCCGTCTTTTGTAATCACAACTCCACGCCAGTCTTTAGTCGTAAGGTCGTAATAAATCGCTCCGTTATACCAGCCTACACGGTTATACAGCTCAATCTGCCGACCGCCTTCGCATTGTGCCTCAACCTGAATACGTGCCTGTTTTAACGCCTCATTGCCCGGAGGATGACCGAAATCCCTGCGGTACCGCATTGCAAAACAGTTCCTGAAACGTGAACTGCTCGTCTGGCATACTTCAAAGTGTTTATCATAAGGAAGGACAACATAAGGATTGCCCTGCTGATCGGAAAAATATTCCGTGATCATTTCTTCACAGTCCCGGGTTATTATCTCGCCTTGAGTAAGCTTCTTTTGCTTAGGAGTGTTTGAAGCAGTAAATTCGTCCTTAGTATCCTGAATCGCTTTATCAATTGCCGATTCTCCGTATGTCTTGCCATCGCTAAAATGCTTCTCATCCCACTTTGATCGCATAAGACCAGAGTGACGGAACAAAGAATCCATCCCCACAGAATCTTTGCCAGTCCAAAAGGCGAGTTTATTGCATAAAGCAAGATCCGCTTCTGATTGGGAAGGATAATCATCCTGCCATCTGCCTTCATATAATTTAAAGAAACTATCTGCGTCTTTGCTTTTCCTGATCCTGTTAAGGAGAGATTTTACTTTCTTATTCTCCGCGTCCAGATTTTCAAGATGTTCATACAAGGCTTTGAGCTTGTCGGAACATTCGACAATCTTGTCATTACAGCCCTTAACAATGTCTCCGGTCGTAATAAGAAATCTATTCCCTGAATACATCTCCACATTAAACGAGCTGAACTTGCGGTCTCTGGGAAGCGTGCCTTTGCAGATAGTGTGAAGTCCTGTTCCGCTGACTGAATATTCTGTGTAACTGTTAAGCTCGGATATTATTTTTTGGACGAAAGGCGTAATAATTCCGTCTTTAATACAGTTATCAAAATCTATTCCCGCATGTGGCGATCTAAGGGCAAAACCGATAGCATCAAATTTCAAGATTTCAGCTTTGGATAAAACCACATCCAACGCACACCATGTCTTTGGATTATTTGATTGGGCATGTCCGCCGGTAAGCGCATTGATAGGTTCTTTCCGTGGCTTTTTACCTTTTTGAGGAACAAACCGGAAGCCCACCCATATAGGCAAGTCTTTCATTTCCTGCGGTATATTTTCCACATACCATTTCTTCTCTTTTCTTCTCTCTTTCTTCATTGTTATGCTCCGTTCTGAAATATGAAGTCTTTAACCTTCCTGTAACATTGAAATAACTGCTCCTCTTTGGAGTTATTGAAAAACTTATCCGCCAGCTTGCGTGTTTTCTCGGCATCATCGAAAAGGATTCGTTTCTGCCTGCCAACTCCCGATAAACCCTTCATGTCGCACCCCTTTGATACGAGGTACGTGGCTAAATAAATATTCCCCGCTTCAAAATAATTTTCTTCCATAATTCTTTCCTTTGCTTTTCCTGCACTAGGTACATACAACTTTTTTCCTTAAAATGTTGCACCCATTTTCAGATATACGACGTACCCCTGAAAACTGTCGGGATTTATTTCCCTATGGGGTATATACGACGACTTTTCGCATTTTGTCCCACTGCAAGATGTTTTTACCCCTCACTACGTACATACAGATTTTTTTCAAAAAGTGTCCCCCCTTAGAGCGTATATACGTAAAAAAACTTTAAAATGTTGCAGGCTAAACTAAAATTTTTCATAATCAGCCATCCTCAAAGCGTATATACGGAAAAATTTCTCAAAGTGTCTCAGCTTTTTTACATTTTTTTTAAAATCTGCCCTCCAGAGCATACATACGTATAAATTTCCCAAAATGTTGCATGCTAAATTAAAATTCTTGCCCCCACCGGGTACATACAACTTTTTTTGCCAAAGTGTCTCACTAAAAATCAAAATATCTGTCCCATAGCGTATATTCCCCGCATTTCTCAAAAGTGTCAGAAATATTTTCTTCCCACAGCGTACATACCGGGTTTTTCCAAAAAGTGTCGGGCTTATTTTGCTTCTATTCATGTATTCAGGATTTTTTCGAAAAGTGTCGGATTTTTCTAACCCCCTATTAGTACATTCCGGATTTTTCTACAAAGTGTCGGAACTTTTTTTATTTTTCCTGCAACACTTTCAAGGAAAACGTCGTATATACGTATTAGGGTGGGACACTTTCGCCTAAAAAACTGTATATACGTAGTAGGGAGGTAATTTTCTTGAAGAAATTTCCGACACTTTCGGCATTTTTCCGGAATATACATATATGGAGGGTATTAGCTTGACTTGTCCCGAAGGGTGTTATAGGGGTGTTGTATTAAGGAGGTTTTAAAAATGAGCGCAGAGAAGAAAAGAAAAAAGTTCGTGATTTACACACGCTGTTCAACTGATGATCAGGCAAAGGGTGATTTCACCACGCTTGACGCTCAGGCTCACCACTGCCGGAATATGCTTGATGCATTCGGCTACGAAATGGCTGATTTTGGGGATAAAGGCATCATTAATGATGACGGCTATTCAGGCAAAGATCTGAACCGCCCCGGCATTCAAGCTATTCTTAAAGACATCCAATCCAAGAAGTCGTTTGACGGTATTATATTCTTCAGGCTTGATAGGCTGACGCGCAATCCTCGTGACCTTTACGGCATGATCGACACGTTTAAGGCTGAGGATATCGACTTTTTATCAGTGAGAGAAAATCTGGACAGCTCAACAGCCATAGGCAGGGTTATGATCGGCATAATCGGCTTATTGTCGGCATTTGAGCGTGAACTTACAGGTGAACGCGTCCGTGCTTCGGCTATCGCCAGAGCAAGGCAGGGCAAATGGGTCGGCGGCAAACCGCCTTTTGGTTATAGGTTGGTTAAAACCGGGGAACAATTATCGAATGGCCGTAGACCCAGCCGAATAGTTATCGATACAGCTATCGCGCCTTATATCCATATGATCTTTAAACTGGCCGCTGATAATAAAACTCTCTCGGAAATCGGAAATGAACTCCTCAAAAGAAACGTTCCCACGTTCAAAAGTAAAGTATGGTGCAAACAAACAATATCGAAAATCATCAAAAACCCTTTTTATAAAGGAATGATTTCTTACGCGGGGGAAATAAGCAAAGGATTACATGAAGCGATCGTAAATGAAGCCCTTTGGAGAAAAGCGAATAAAATTATATCCGCTAATATCCCCGGGCATAGATTTCTGAAAACCACGCATGATTATAAACACCTGCTAAAAGGTATTCTTCGCTGTGGATCATGCGGAAGCTATTATATCTCCACACACGCTAAAGGAAATATGGGGAATAAATTCTATTATTACGAATGTAGCAAGACACGCCAAAAGCTCGGATGTAACGCGAAAAGAATATCATCGACCGGATTTGATCAAGCTGTCATTAAATTCCTAAACAGAGCCTCAGAGGATCAGGATATCATTATCAACGCCATAGGAAACGCCATTAAAGATTCCTCCGCTAATCTGCATAAATACGATAAAGACATCCGTGAAATAAAAAAGAAAATTGACTCAGTAAAAGAGTCAACAGATAAACTGATCGATCTGGCTATGAATAGCGTTATCCCCAAGGGACGCACATATTCAGAAAAAATGGACGCTCTTGAGTTAGAGTTAACTTTGCTTGAGGATAAACTTTCGAAGAAGGAGGCTAATAAAAAAGCCGCTGAAATGTCGGTACACTCCAACGAATACCTGCACACAAACCTTAAGATCGCTATGCAATACCTCGAGCAAGCCCCGCCAGACGCCCAAATCGCCCTTTTAAAGGTGCTTATCAAAGAAATAAGGCTCTATGACGATCATGTTAAGCTGGAAATGTATATCGGCGAGCCTGACGGCGGGATTGTGCGGGATCTAATCCTGAAGGAACCCCAAAAACAGCAAACTCCGCCCCCTTTTGAGGGACAGAGTTCGACTGGTTGTCAACTATGGCGGGGTCGATGGGATTCGAACCCACGATCACCTGCGTGACAGGCAGGGGACTTAAGCCAGGCTAATCGACGACCCCGAGTAGAAATAACTAAGTAAAATTAAGGCTGGAATCTAGATTCTACGTCTTAATTTAAAATTGTCAACTATCTATTTTCGTTCGTAAACTTTCAGGAGAATTGCAATCACTAAAATCGTGTTTGCTACAGTAACCACGGCTGAAGCCCGCATAGTTGGCACAAGCTTAAAAAAACCTAAAGTGGCTGGTCCAGTAAATCTCCCAACAACTGCGTAGAAAAATAAACCAAGACCAAGAGCTATAAGAACATACGTAAACCCTTTCATTCTCTGCCTCCTTTTTTTAATTCTTCTTGGCTAAATCTAAATGGGCGATACAGGACTTGAACCTGTGACCCCTTCCATGTCAAGGAAGTACTCTAGCCAACTGAGCTAATCGCCCAAAAAGTATGGGCGGGGAGGGACTCGAACCCTCACGTCCCTCACGGGACATCGGATTTTAAGTCCGAGCTGTCTGCCAATTCCAACACCCGCCCATACTTATTAGTAATAATTGTTGCTTATTTTATCAGCAAAAGGCGTGGGCCGGATTTGAACCGGCGCATAATGGTTTTGCAGACCACTGCCTTACCAACTTGGCTACCACGCCAGCTTTTAGAAAGAACCTATCCAAACTTACTTTGCTTTTATCTTGCCGGCCCATATTTCTTTGAGCGCGATATCTAACACCTTTTCACTTGGCTTGCCAACCATTGGCTTTTCCCCATCGGCTAAAGCTATAGCTCTTTTGGCCGCTAGAATAGTAGCTTTATAAATTGAACCCTTTGTCGCCGCTAAAAGAGCTTTTAAAGGAACATTTGCTGCTTCCACTGTTTTTATTCTCCTCTTGTTTAAAGCTTTGTTTTTAAAACTATCGAATTAATACCTTTGTCACTTAATCTTATCTTTAAGCAAGATAACTTCTAGTGTTTTTGAAGCACTTTTTATACTCTTATTAGTTACTAAATAATCATACTGCTTAGAACTCTTCAATTCTTGTGTTGCCAGCTTCACTCTTTGATGCATAACCCCTTTGGTTTCTGAACGCTTCTTCATCCGCCGATAGAGTTCTTTCTTTGTCGGAGCAGCAATAAAAATGGTAATTATTTTACCAGCTTTATGTGTCTTTTTCAAATACAATCCACCCTTAACATCTAAGCAAAGAATTAAATCTTTACCTTGAACTTTAGCTAAAGTATAAGAAATCTTCGGGGTGCCGTAATGATTATCTAAAACTTTTTGGCTCTCTAGAAAAAACTTCTCCTTCTCCAACCTTAAGAATTCATCCTTCTCGATAAAAAAATAATCTTTCCCCTCCTCCTCTTTCGGTCGCTTATTACGTGTGGTCACGGTAACTCCACGAACAAAAAGTTCCCGGATATCTTTTTGCTTGAATAAATGCTCAATCAGTGTAGTCTTGCCCGCTCCTCCGGGACCAGAAATAACAAAAATCCTCGGATTATTTTTTTTGGGTGCTTTTTTCTTTTTCTCTTTGCTGTTTTGTTTTTTTAATTTTTTAGTTTTCATTACTCTATGTTTTGAGCTTGCTCGCGTACCCTTTCTAAGTAATTCTTGGCTTCAACAATTGAAATGGCAGCTGTCTTTTTCTTGGTTTTGCTTGAAGCCGCATTTAATTCACGAAGAATTTCTTGAGTTAAAAAATCTATAGCTTTGCCTTGTGGGGCCTGGCTTTTAGAGTTGATTTTATTCTCTAGTTTGGCAATATAAAATAGACTCAAAGATATTTCCTCGTCGATGTCCTCTTTCCCATTTTCCATCGAAGCAATCCCCGGCTTATGTGTTTTAATTTTTACCATATTACTTTTAAGTTTTTTTAGGTTATCCAGCATTTCTTTTTTTATTATTTTGCCTTCTTTCTTTTTAAACTCTAATAGTTTAACCAAGGCTTGTTTTATGGCCGAAATAATTAAACTCCGTTCACCACCTGCTTTTTGCTCCCAAAATACTGCCTGCGGTAAACCAACAATATCGCTTATATTTATATCAGCCCGAATATTGTGTTTTTTAGCAAGGGCTTTCATTTGCGAAATATATTTTGCGACTACTTTTTCATCAACACTAACCTTCTTCGACTTAGCCCCAGTTAAAAAAACAAAAATTTCGACCTTCCCTCTAAATACATTCTTTTTGACTTGCCGCTTAATCTCTTCCTCCAACAAAATATCTTCAGCTGGCAAATTGCGGACCAATATATCCAAATACTTAAAGTTTAAAGCCCTTAGGGTTACTTGAACTGTATGGGAATCTTTACGTTTGTACACAGATGCGTAAGCGGTCATTGATTTCATTTCCAAACTCTCCTTGTAGTGCTGTCGACTTTTTGCATTTCAGAGGCATAAAGCTCAACCACTATTTCGTCTGGATTAAACCATAATTTGATTTCTCGTTCAGCCTCATCACTACTACTAGAAGCATGAATTACATTTTCGAATAAACCAACCGTCAATATCCGGCCATAAGCTCCCCGGATGCTGACCGGATCAGCCTCTTCAGGATTAGTCGCTCCAGCAATATTCCTTACTTTAGCGATCGCGCCCTCCCCCCAGTAAACCAAAGCCATAACTCTATTATCTCCATGGAGCTCTCCAGTAATATATTTGGTAAGCTCAGGATAAAAAGGTTCATTCTTTAAATGTTGATAATGTGCATCAGCCAAATCTTTTTCTACACGTAAAACTTTTGCCCCGATAATTTTAAGTTTTGTTTCTGACAAGCGGCTTAAAATATTTCCGGTCAGCGATTTTTTTAGCCCATCGGGCTTAATGATTATTAAGGTTGATTCATTGGCCACCTTGGTCACCTCCTACTTAACGTATCTTTTTTATGATTCTTTCTAGGTCTTTTAAATTATAATACTCAATAACTACCCTACCACGATTATTGCGTCGATTAAATATTTTAACTTTTGTCCCTAATACTTTTTGCAGCCGCTCCTCCACTTCAAGGCTAAAGGGATCCTGCGAATGCTTGCGATGAGAAGTAACTCTTACTTTTTTTTCTATTTCCCGAACCGAAAGCCCACCTTCTAGAATTTGCTGAAAAAGCTTTTCCTGTTTTTTTGGATTTTCGACCCCCAAAATTGATCTAGCTTGAGTTCGACTAATTGCTCCTGTTTCTAACGCTCGCTTTATTTTTGATGGTAACTTTAATAGACGTAAAGCATTCACAACCGTGGTTTTATTTTTACCAACAAACTTAGCAATATCTTCTAGAGAAAAACTATACTCATCCATTAAACGCTTGAAAGCGCTTGCCTCTTCAACCGGATTTAAATTTTTCCGTTGTAGGTTTTCCACAATTGCCAAAACAAAAGCCTCTTTGTCGTCTACATCTTTAATTATAGTTGGTATCTCTTTGAGCCCCAATGAGTTAGCTGCTTGGTACCGTCGTTCACCGGCCACAACTTCATAGCTATCATCCCCTTTCTTTCTAACCACGATCGGCTGAATAAATCCTTTTTCTTTTATTGACGCCGCGAGTTCTTCCAGTTCTTCAGGATCTATTAATTTTCTCGGCTGGAATAGCGACGGTTTAATTTTATCAATTGGTAAATGAGTAAACTCTCGAGATAAAACATAATTAGCTTTCTTAGGAATAAGGGCATCAAGACCTCTGCCTAAAACTTTTCTTTCCATCGATTAACTCCTCTCTTTGGCTAATTGCCCAGACGTAATATTATTTTTTATAACCTCTTGGCTCACTTTAAGATATGACTGTGAGCCTACACAAGTTTTATCGTAAGACGAAATTGGTTTACCAAAGCTAGGTGCTTCAGCAAGCTTTACATTGCGCGGGACAATAACAGCGAAAACTTTTTGTTGAAAATATCTTCTTACCTCCTCTATCACCTGCAAGGTAAGCCGAGTTCTGAAATCAGCCATGGTCAAGAGAATGCCTTCTATCTCTAGATTGGGATTCAGACGCTTTTGAACTAACTCCACCGTATTGACCAATTTAGAAACTCCTTCTAAGGCATAATATTCACATTGTATAGGAACAATAATGCTATCAGAAGCAGTTAGAATGTTGACTGTGAGCAACCCCAACGACGGCGGAGCATCGATAACAATAAAAGAAAAACTGTCTTTTATTGGCTCCAAAGCCTCGCGCAAGAGAAGTTCGCGCCCAGGGATATTAACTAACTCGATCTCTCCCCCGCTTAGCGAAATATTTGAAGGGATAATATCTAATTTATTATACTGAGTGGGGTAGATGCTTTCTTCTATTGGCACCTTCCCAGAAATAACATCATAAATAGAATTTTTTCCCTCGGCTTCAACTCCAACCCCCGAAGTAGCATTACCCTGGGGGTCCATATCAATCAAAAGAGTCTTTTGATCTTCTAAACCAAGATAAGCACTAAGATTAATAGCGGTAGTGGTCTTAGCAGTTCCGCCCTTCTGATTACAAATTCCGATTATTTTACCCATATCAAATTTTACGTTTTCACGTGGAAACGCTTGAGCTAACCCTATCTACGATAGTAAGATCGAGAAAATAAAATGATATTACTATTTTAAATAGCTGATCTCCTACTGTCAAGGCTTTTGTTATATTTTTGCTTTTTAGCTAATTGACTTTGCGTTTTCACGTGGAAACGAATTATCTATCTACCTGCTTTTTCAAACAAGCGTTTCCACGTGGAAACAATAAAGGCTATTTTTATGTCATATTGGATTATGAATGCTGGTTCTTTAAAACCCTTTATTTTAAAGAGTTTTTTGCGTTTTCACGTGGAAACGGCAAGAAAAATGGTGATTAGCTAGCAAGAGAACATTTCAAGGGAGAGGTTTTAGAAATTCTCAATTGGTAAGCAAAGGTGAGTAAATTTTGTACAAACCAATACAGCACTAATGCTGAAGGAAAATTATAAAAAATAACTCCCAAAAATACTGAAAAGAATAAACCCATTGATTTCTGTTCTGAGGAGCTAGACTTAGAAGTAGTAACTTTCTGCTGTATCAACCCAACGATCATTATAAGAATCGGTAATATGTTAAGATAGTTTCCCAAAAATGGTATTTTAAAAGGTAAAGCGAAAGCTTTGTCCGGCAATGATAAGTCTTGAATCCAAAGGAAGGAAGCTCCTTTTAACTCAACAAAACGAAACAAAACCTGGTAAAGAGCAATAAAAATTGGAAACTGGAAAAATAACGGCAAGCATCCGCCAATAGGATTAACTTTGTGTTCTTTAAATAACGCTACTTGTTCTTTACTAAATTTTTGCGGATTATCTTTATACTTAACCTTCAAGGCTTCTAGCTCTGGTTGGATATCTTGCATTTTGCGCATGGCCTTTGTGCTTTTCATAGTAAAAGGGAATAAGCATCCATAGATAAACACAGCAAAGCCAATAATACTTAAACCCCAGTTTTTAGTCACCGAATAAAAAAAGTAGAGGAGTTTAATCATCATCATCCCGATAGCATGGAAGAACCCATAGTAAATAATTCCTTGCAAGTCATACTCCTGCAACGACTTACTTGTCTGTGGCCCAACGTACATTGAAATTTGAGATTCTGGTGAAAGAAGTTGCAACTGGCCTTGCCCTGATTGGCCAACAGCCCACTCTATATCATAAGAACCCCTAAACAAAGAAAAACAATAATACCGCTCTCGACTGCCGGCAAAGGAGACATTGCGATAGGCTGCTGCCTTTAATTTTTTAGGATTAGTTCGCTTGATGCTCTGATCATGACTGTAAAAAATCTCCTGGTACCTTTGGTCTAACATACTGTCCTGCAGTATATTATAAAATAAAACTATTGAAGATGGAGGAGTTGGCCCCAGCTTAATATCGAGCCTGTAGCGATCAAAAACAAATTCTTTTTCTGCCCCGTCCTGAGTTCTAAAAACAAGTGATCTTGGGCCGACCCAGGCTTCATATTTTTTGTCCTCATCACCAGGGGCAAAGCCAATCTTTCGAAAAGGTAAAACATTACTAGGATTATCTATTGATATAGCCTCTATGTAACCTCCTGTGGTAGAATATGTTATGAATAAATTCTCAAACTGAGCCTGGGGCAATTCTTCAAGGGACGTTTGAACTTCAAGGTCAGTTTTTGGGTTTCTTTTATCTATTGGTATGTTTTCCGGCTCTTCGGTGGAGGCGATCTTTTGTTCCTGAGTTTCTGATAAAGGAGCTGGTGGAGGAGTCATAAAGCGACCCCAAACAAGAAGAAAAATTAAAGTTAAAAAAAATGCTAAAAAAAGCCGTTTTTCCATTTTTTACCTTAAGGGATCATGCCCTCCCCTCACAAAAGGGTTGCAGCGTAAAATCCGTAAAAAAGTAAGTCTAAGCGCCTCTAAAAAAGAGTATTTCAAGAAAGCCTTCCGGGCATATTCCGAGCAAGTGGGGCTATATAAACAACTGTGCGGCAAGAGATAAGAGATCCGACGATAAAACGATATCAACCAAAGTGCAAGGGACCTCATTTAGTCAATCTTTTCCGGCCCTTTTGCCTTCGTCGTTTAATAATTTTCTTGCCACCAGCACTAGCCGTTCTAGCTCTAAAGCCGTGCTTTCGTTTTCCTTTCAACTTTGTTGGTGTCTTTAAATTTTTCTTCATGCGTTCCTTGAGTCTCTCAAGAGTTAAGGTGATGATTTTAGCATATATCTTACTGGTGTCAACTACAAAAATGTTGCAAAGCTGATTTATTGCGGTATAATTATTTTCACTCCTAAAGACCCATGTGGATAAGTTGTGGATTTTGTGGAATGGTGCGCTCTAACATAAAGCGGGAGAAGGATTTTTGTCATGGCCGATACGGTTTGGAAAACTTGTAAAGAACATCTAAAAAACACTCTTGGCGATACTTCTTTCAATACTTGGATTGCTCCTTTAGGTGTAAAAAAAATAACCCACCAATCGTTAATTTTGGAAGCCCCGGATGCTTTTTTTAAAAATTGGCTCGAGACAAATTATCTTAATCAAATACAACAAGCTTTAAAAGATACTGGCCAGGAAAATCTCGAAGTTATTTTTGAAGTGAACCCAAATCTTTTACAAAACAAAACTACTAAAATTTTTAAGACCATCCAAAAAAATTTCCGCGAAGAACCGCAAGACTCTTTGCGCTTGAACCCGCGTTTTACTTTTGATAGTTTTATTATCGGGTCTTCAAACCGCATGGCCCATGCAGCTTCATTGGCGGTCGCCAATGCCCCTGGGAAATCCTACAACCCTCTTTTTATTTACGGAGGAGTCGGTTTAGGAAAAACCCACACAATGCAAGCTATCGCCCAGCACATTCTTTTATCGAAACAGGGGAAAAAGGTTAAATACACTTCTTCGGAAAAATTCACCAATGAACTTATTTTTTCTATTCGTAGTAGAGCCACAGAAAAATTCCGCCATAAGTATCGAGAGATCGATGTCTTACTAATTGACGATATTCAATTCTTGGCCGGGAAAGAAGCCGCCCAAGAAGAGTTTTTCCACACCTTTAATGTTTTATACGACTACCACAAACAAATCATCGTTTCCTCAGATAAACCACCCAAAGAAATACCCCGCCTGGAAGAGCGTTTAGTTTCTCGGTTTAATTGGGGGTTGGTGGTGGATATCCAACCACCAGACTTTGAGACTAGGGTGGCGATTTTAGAAAAAAAACTAGAAAAAGACCCAATAAAAATCGACCCTGATGTTATTCACTTCATCGCTCAAAATATTACCTCAAATATAAGAGAATTGGAAGGGGCTTTGGTAAGAATTATTGCCTACTCTTTAATTGAAAATAAACCGATAAATCTTGAGCTAGCAAAAGAAATCTTAAAAGATATGGTAAAAGAAATCTACAAACAAATAACCCCAAAAACAATTATCCTTGCGGTTAGTGAATATTTTGACGCCTCACCGGAAGATTTGAAACGAGGCAAACGGAACAAAACTATCGTTAGGCCTCGACAGATCGCCATGTATTTAATTAGAGAATTAACCGAACTATCATTGCCGGAAATTGGAAGTGTTTTTGGGTCGAAGCACCACACTACTGTCCTTTATGCTTGCAGGAAAGTAAAAGAAGATATTAAAAAAGATAAAAAACTTAAACTTACTATTAACACCCTTACACAGGAAATCAAAAGCATATAAAAAAATCGTGTGAACAATTTGTTTGTTTTTAGTTAGTAATTTGATACAATATCTACTCGTTAACACTTTACACAAGGTATACTAATACTACTACTATGAAGTTTAATATTAACAAAGAGGATTTAGTTGATAAACTACAAACGGTTCTTGGGCCAACAACTACAAAACAAAATCTCCCTGTTCTTAGTAGTGTTTTGATAGTTGCTACCGAAGATAGTGTAACATTTACTACCACTGACCTAGATACAACAATAATATCCTCACAAAAAGTAAACGTTTCAGCTTCTGGGCGAATAGCTATACCAATGAAGCGATTTACCACCATTATTAGAGAATTACCGCCCCAAGAAATCACTATTGAAGTTGTTAAAAATAACCTTTCAATAAGGTGTGGAAAAATTGAGTTTAAAATAAACACCTTAAACGCCGAAGAATTCCCTCA
Organism: Candidatus Omnitrophota bacterium; assembly: GCA_021735655.1. Taxonomy (NCBI): domain Bacteria; kingdom Pseudomonadati; phylum Candidatus Omnitrophota; species Candidatus Omnitrophota bacterium. The sequence continues at coordinate 139,160 of JAIPGM010000004.1, forward strand.
ACCACCAGAAAACAAAAATACATCTTTAATAAAAATATTACCTCAAGAGTTAGAGGAAATGGTGAAACTAACTTCTTTTTCTGTTGGGTATGAAGATGTTAGTTATGTGTTGGGGGGTATTTTATTTGAAATCGAGAAAAACAAAATAAATTTAGTGGCAACCGACGGAAAAAGATTAGCCTTTTTTCAGAAATCACTACCAATTAATCAACCAGAACTAAAAACAAAAATTTCTTTTATTTTACCAATAAAAGCGGTTAATGAGTTATATAAACTCCTTAAAGAACAAAACGAAGAGATATATCTTTCAGTTGGGGGTAGTGGAGTTAGTTTTGATTTCAGAAACACTCAATTCATGGCTCGCTCTCTGGAAGGTGAATTTCCTGACTATTCACAATATATCCCTGCAAAAGGAAAAGATAATCTTGTTGTTGATCGGAAAAAACTTCTTTTTGCTTTACGAAGAGCAAATGTTCTTTCAACTCAAGACCACCAAGGGGTGAATTTAACCTTAAAGAAAGATAATTTAGTTATTTCAAAAACCACTCCTCAATTAGGCGAAGTAAAAGAAGAGTTAGAGGTTGAGTATGGTGGAGGTAGCCTTAATATCGGGTTCAACCCAACATATTTAATAGATGTTTTAAAAAATCTAGAAGACGAAACTATCTGCGTGAATTTTTCCGGGGACGATAAACCAGCGGTGTTAAGAAGGGAAGGATATGTTTATCTTCTCTTACCGATTAAGATTTAATTATGGCTACTCACATAAAAGAACTTATTTTAGAATTTCTAAAGCAAAAACAAGGGAAAGTTTTACAACAAGAAAGTATTGGTAAAATAGTGAACCGGTTTTTAGCAGAGGAAACCAAACAACATATTTATTTAAAGGCGGCAACAGAAGATAGTATTATTTTGCATTCTGATTCTTCCGGGGCAACCTATAACTTAACTTTAATAAAAGATAAGCTTTTAGGGGAAATCCAAAAACAATTTCCCGAAATTAAAAAAATAGCCGTACATACGGGAGCGCGATGAAAAAGGAACAAGTTTACGACGCAACAACGATCCAGGTTTTAGGTGGGGTAGAAGCAGTCCGGAAGCGTCCGGCGATGTATATCGGTGACACCTCATTGCGCGGTCTTCACCATTTAGTTTACGAGGTGGTTGATAATTCAATTGATGAAGCAACTGGTGGTTTTTGCAATCGGATAAAAGTAGAAATACATGCTGATGGTAGCGTGTCAGTAGAGGATAATGGTAGAGGTATTCCGGTTGATATACATAAAAAGTTAAAAAAGTCAGCCTTAGAGGTTGTTCTTACTACACTTCATGCCGGGGGTAAGTTTGACCATCGGGTTTATAAGGTGAGCGGCGGTTTACATGGAGTAGGCGTTAGTGTGGTTAATGCTTTAAGCGAATGGTTGGAGGCGGAGGTTAAGCGCGACGGTAAAGTTTACCATCAGAGTTTTGAGGAAGGTAAGACTAAAACCAAAATGAAAACTCTTGGTAAGGCAAAAAGCACCGGGACTAAAATAACTTTTAAGCCAGATACTAGTATTTTTCAAGAAACCAAATTTTCTTTCGATGTTCTTTCTCAACGATTGAGAGAGTTAGCTTTTTTAAATAAGAATATTGAAATAGTTTTGTCCGATGAACAAAAAGACAAAGAAGCCACTTTTAAATTTAAGGGCGGAGTTGTGTCTTTTGTTGAGTATTTAAACCGTAATAAAGACCCAGTGCATAAAAAGATAATTTATTTTCAGAAAGAAAAAGATGGGATCCAGGTGGAGGGGGCGCTCCAGTATAATGATGGCTATAAGGAAACTATATATTCTTTTGCTAATAATATTAATACTATTGAGGGCGGAACCCACTTAAGTGGGTTTAAAACCGCTCTAACTAGAGCAATTAATCAATACGCGCGCGGTAAAAAACTACTAAAAGATTTGAGTAATATATCTGGCGATGATACTCGTGAAGGTATTTGCGCGGTTATTAGCGTTAAGATACCTAATCCTCAATTTGAAGGACAAACAAAAACAAAATTAGGCAATTCCGAAGTGGATGGAATAGTTAGCTCAGTTGCCCTGGAAGCCCTGAGTTCTTTTTTTGAAGAGACCCCTTCGGTGGTAAATAAAATTGTTCAAAAAGCAGTGCTGGCAGCCCGGGCCCGTGAAGCAGCAAGAAAGGCCCGCGAATTAACTCGTCGGAAAGGAGCTTTGGATGCAGCTAATCTTCCAGGTAAATTAGCTGATTGCTCAGAAAAAAATGCCGAATTTTGTGAGGTTTATATTGTTGAGGGTGAAAGCGCCGGAGGAAGTGCCAAACAGGCTCGCGACAGAAATTTCCAGGCGATTTTACCGATAAAAGGGAAAATTCTTAATGTTGAAAAAGCGCGTCTTGATAAAGTGTTAAGCAGTCAAGAGGTGAGAACGATAATTTCAGCGCTAGGCACAGGGGTCGGGGCTGATTTCGATATTTCTAAGCTTCGGTACCATAAAGTAATTATTATGGCTGATGCCGATGTTGACGGGTCACATATCCGGACATTAATTTTAACTCTATTTTATCGGCACATGCAGCAGTTGATCGAAGAAGGGTATATTTATTTAGCCCAGCCGCCGCTATATAGAATTAAGAAAAAAGGTTTAGAAGAATATATCCATACTGAGAAAGAAATGAATGATATGGTATTGTCTTTGGGGACAAAATCAGCCAAGCTTACTAAGGTTGGTAAATCATCTAAAACTTATACTCAAAAAGAGTTAGCCAAGATAATCCAAGGGCTGATTTCTATTGAGCAGATAGAGCTATCGCTTGAGAGAAAAGGAATTTCTTTTAAGCAATATATAGGAGCAATTGACCAAAAGAAAAAGAAATACCCGGCTTATAAAATTTTAGTCGAACAAAAATCAGTGTTTGTTTTAGATGAGGACGAGTTGGCGTCTCATGGAGAGATTGAAGAGCTTAACTATATAGAGATTTACGAGTCGCACGAATTGAAAAAAATTAACGAGGATCTTGATAAGGTTGGCGCATCTTTGAAAGATTACCTGAGGCAAGAGAAGCCACTGTTTGTGTTAACTGAAGAAGATAGTGGTGAGGAAATATCTTGTAATAGTTTGAAGGTGGTTTTAGACCAGGTGCAAAAACTAGCGACCAAAGGAATGAATATCCAACGCTATAAGGGTTTGGGAGAAATGAATCCCGAGCAACTCTGGGAAAGTACCATGGATCCTGAGCAAAGAACTTTGGTCCAGGTGACCTTAGAGGACACGGTTGAGGCTGACAGAATTTTTACGATTCTTATGGGAACTCAGGCTGAGCCGCGCCGGGAGTTTATCCAAGCGCATGCTCATGAGGTAAAGAATCTCGACGTATAAGGGGAATAAATTTTTATGACCGAAAAGACAGGAAAAAGAATTATTACGAAATATCTCGAAGAGGAGATGCAGGAGTCTTACCTGTCTTATGCCATGAGCGTAATCGTCGGTCGGGCCCTCCCGGACATAAGGGATGGATTGAAACCGGTACAGCGGAGAATTCTTTATGCTATGCATGATTTGCATATTCGTCACAACACACCTCATAAAAAATGCGCTCGCATAGTTGGTGAATGTTTAGGTAAATATCATCCGCATGGCGACCTTTCGGTCTATGATGCTTTAGTGAGGATGGCTCAAAGTTTTTCTTTGCGCTATCCGCTAATCGACGGCCAAGGTAATTTCGGTTCAATCGACGGAGACCCGCCGGCAGCAATGCGCTATTCAGAAGCTAGGATGTCTCGGATCGCCGATACGATCCTTCAAGATATAGACAAGAAGACAGTTAACTTTTTTCCTAACTTTGATAATTCGCTTAGCGAGCCAGAAGTTTTACCTTCGGTTTTACCGAATATGTTATTAAACGGGGCAAGCGGAATTGCCGTGGGCATGGCCACGAATATGCCACCACATAATCTAGGGGAAGTTTGTAACGCTCTTGAATATTTAATTGACCACCCTAGCGCATCAATTAAAGAACTACATAAGTACATTAAGGGCCCGGATTTTCCCACCGGAGGAATTATTTGCGGCAGAACAGATATCCTTAATATGTACAAAGAAGGCCGTGGTAAGCTTACTGTGAGAGCTAAAACGACAGTTGAAATTCAGAAAAACCGAAGCCAAATAATAATTAGCGAGATTCCTTACCAACTGAACAAAACCACCTTGTTAGAGCAGATAGCCAATCTTATTAATACCAAAAGAGTGGAGGGTGTTTCTGATTTGCGCGATGAGTCGGACAAAGAGGGGATCAGAGTGGTAGTTGAGCTTAATCGCAATGGACAAGCCGATATAGTTTTAAACCGTCTTTATAAACATACCAGCATGGAAACAACCTACGGGGCAATTTTTTTATGTTTAGTGAATCGCCGGCCCCAAACTTTGAATCTTAAGGAAATGCTTTATCATCATATTCATTTTCGCAAGGAAGTGATTGTCCGAAGAACTAAGTTTGAACTCCAGCGGGCCGAGAGAAGGGCTCATATTTTAGAAGGGCTAAAGATTGCGCTTAAATTTCTTGATAAAGTGATTGAGATAATTAAAAAATCAAAAAATCCCCAAGAGGCGAAAGAATCTTTGATGAAAAGGTTTAAGCTTTCCGAAGTCCAAACTCAGGCGATCTTAGAAATGCAGCTACAACGACTTTGCGCTTTAGAGAGAAAGAAAATTGATCAGGAATACTTAGAACTTTTGGAAAAAATAGAATATTTAAAATCAATACTTTCTTCGGAAAAAAAACAAGAGGACTTAATAAAAGAGGAATTAAAAGAGCTCAAGGAGAAATTCTCTGACCCTCGACGCACTGATATTGTTGCCCAAAAAGAGGAAATAGAGGTAGAGGATTTAATCGTCGAAGAAGAGATGGTGGTTACTATCAGCAAGGCTGGCTACATTAAGCGTATTCCTTTAAGTAATTATCGTCAGCAGCGACGCGGCGGCCGAGGGGTGACTGCTATGGCCATTTCCGAAGAGGATTTTGTGGAGCAACTTTTTGTTGCTTCCAGCAAAGATACGCTTTTGATTTTTACCGATGAAGGTAAGGCCTATCCTTTAAAAACTTATGAGGTGCCGCAGGGTTCAAGAACCTCTAAGGGCAGGGCTATCGTGAATGTTTTAAATTTAAATAGCAAAGAAAAAACTACAAACGTTTTGTCGATAAAAGACTTTGATTCGAAGTCTTTTATTCTTATGGCTACTCAGAAGGGGATGGTCAAGAGAACTTCGCTAGAGCTTTTTGCCAATGCGCGTAGAAGTGGGATCATCGCCATCAACATTGAGAAGGGAGACCGTCTTATCGGGGCCAATATCTCGCAGGAAAAAGATGAAGCAATTTTGGCAACCAAAAAAGGATTTTCAATACGCTTTGAGGTGAGCCAGGTGCGGCCGACTGGAAGACAGTCGCAAGGGGTTAGAGGCATAAAATTAACGAAGGACGATGAAGTTTTGGGAATGGTTTTGTTAGAAGCCTCCCTTAATAAGGAAGAGTTCTATCTACTTACTGCTACTGAAAATGGGTTTGCTAAGAGAACCCGTGTCCAGGAATATCGAGTCCAATCGCGCGGAGGTAAGGGCGTAACCAATATAAAACTGTCTTCTAAAATTGGGAAGGTAGAAGGATTGCTTTTGGTTAGGACCGATGACGAAGTCATGTGCATTACCCAGAAAGGAATTCTTATTAGGTCTAAGGTCGGCGACATCAGGGCGTCTGGCCGCTCGACCCAGGGAGTTAAGATTATAAATCTTGAAAAGGGCGATAAGCTAGCGACTACGGCCCGGATTATTCCTGAAAGCTAAAACTTGTTTACAGGGAGCCGTCTAGACGGCCTTGACAAAATAAATTAAAGAATTACAATAGGGACACTTTTTCATTTAAACGACCCCATCGTCTAGCCCGGCCCAGGACATCGCCCTTTCACGGCGACGACGCCGGTTCAAATCCGGCTGGGGTCGTTTTTTTATCAATTAGCATATGCAAAAAGAAACTCGGCCTCTCGGGGTATCAGTGTTAGGAGGAATTAACTTTTTTATTTTTGGGCTAGGGTCTTTGCTGGTGTTTAGTTATGTTTATCTAAATAGCGGTTCAGAGAGCTTCAAAGATCTTTTAGCTGAAATGGGGAAATACCTTCCGGAAGCAAGCCTAAAAGAAGAGATGATAAAAAAAGCAATTTTAACACAAGTAGTCATAGCTTTAATTTTTACGCTTAGTGGTTGGGGGCTTTTGCAGCGTAAGGAAATTGCCAGGAAGGGCACTCTCTGGTTTGCTTTTTTGGCGGTCGCCATTACCTTCACGGCTTGTTTATTCAACCCGGCTATTATCGCTCAAGGATTTTTACAAATAATTTATCCGGGGGCTTTAATCGTTTATTTAACCAACAAAAAGGTCGAAGAATATTTCAATAATTCTAAAAATATAGCTAACCAGGAGGCCCAGGACTAATGTGCGGAATTTTTGGCTATGTCGGGGGAGGGTTAAAATTCTCTTCGTTAATTAACGGCTTATCTAGGCTGGAATACCGTGGCTATGATTCTTGCGGAATCGCTAGTTTAAGCGGCAATAAACTTTTTTTAAAAAAACGAGCTGGCAAGATCCAACAGTTAAAAGATGATTTAAAAAACTGTCAAAAAGCCAAAAGTTCCTTAGCTCTTCTTCATACTCGCTGGGCAACCCATGGCGAGCCTAATAAATCCAATGCTCATCCTCATGCTGATTGCCACCGAGAAATAGTTGTGGCCCATAACGGAATAATCGAAAATTTCCTAGAATTAAAACAAAGTCTTTTAAGGAAAGGACATAAGTTTACCAGCCAGACCGACAGCGAAGTTATTGCCCATCTTATCGAGGAATTTTACAAAGATTCTTTGTTTAAGGCTACTCAAAAGGCAGTGAAAGAATTAAGAGGTTCATTCGCACTCGGGGTTATATCAACTAAAGAGCCAGATAAAATTGTAGCCGTGAGGTTTCAGAGTCCGTTAATTATTGGTTCAGGGGCCAAGGGGAATTTTTTAGCTTCGGACATACCGGCACTTTTAGCCTTTGCTAAGGAAGCAGCCCACCTTAAAGATCAGCAAATGGCAGTTATCGATTCTCAGAAAGCAACAGTTTTTAGTTCTAAAATTAGGCCAGCTACTTTTAGCTTAGGTCAGCCAGCTGCCCTCAGCAAGATTACTATTAAAACCCAAGAGGCTGAGAAAAATGGCTATGAACATTTTATGCTTAAGGAGATTAATGAACAGCCAGCAGTTTTAAGAAAAATAATTTCTTCATATATCAAAAAAGATACAATCTGCTTTCCGGATCTCGGAATTAGCAAAGAATATTTACGAAAAACAAGGAAGGTTTATGTAGCCGCCTGCGGTACGGCCTATCATGCTGGTTATGTAGCTAAGTATTTTATAGAAAAACACTGTCGCATCCCGGTCGAGATAGATACTTCTTCAGAATTTCGTTATCGCTCTCTCACTTCAGGCAAGGGGGATTTGCTTATAGCGGTTTCTCAATCCGGCGAAACAGCAGATACCTTGGCGGCGACAAGAGAGGCAAAAAAAAGAGGGGCTAAGGTATTAACTATTTGTAATGTTTTAGGGTCAAGTCTTTCTAAGGAGGGAGATGCTACAATCGCAACTTTGGCTGGTCCGGAAATCGGCGTTGCCTCAACCAAAGCCTATACCGCCCAAATTTTTTGTTTATATTTATTCGGTCTTTATTTAGGCAAGCAAAAGACCAGCTTAAGGCCGGGTGATTTCCGACGTCTGTTGAAAGAGTTAGCCAAAGTTCCTGCTTGTCAGAAAAGGATTTTAGCTAACAGTTCAAGGGTTAAAAAAATAGCCAAGAAGTTTTCTAAGTTCGGCTCATTTTTATTCTTGGGACGTGGGGTGAATTTTCCTTCAGCCTTAGAAGGCGCCCTAAAACTAAAAGAAATTTCCTATATTCCGGCCGAAGGATATCCGGCTGGGGAAATGAAGCACGGACCAATTGCCTTGATTGATGAGTACCGAGCAGTTGTTTGCATTGCTACACAAGATGAGCTTTATGAGAAGATGTTTTCCAATGTTCAGGAGATAAAGGCCCGCAAGGGGAAAGTCTTAGCAATCCTTAACCCCAAAGATAAAGAGGTGTCTACTTTGAGTGATGCGGTTATTTATGTTCCCAACATCAGCCAAGAAGCAAGCCCACTTTTGGTGGCTGTTGCCTTGCAGCTTTTTGCTTATTTTGTTGCTAAAAACTTAAACTGCGAAATAGATCAGCCGCGCAATTTAGCTAAGTCAGTCACAGTAGAATAGTTAAAAATGCTATACTTAGTTGCAACCCCGATAGGGAACCTAGAGGATATTACTTTAAGAGCTATACGTATTTTAAGGGAAGTGGACTTAGTGCTCTGCGAGGACACCCGAAAGACTGGGTTTTTGCTTAAACATTTAGGATTAAAGAAAAAGCTGGTTAGTTTTTTTGAACACAGCGAAGTAAAAAAAATGCCCTGGGTTATCGATGAATTAAGCCAGGGTAAAAATATAGCTCTTGTGTCTTCAGCTGGCACGCCGACTATTTCTGATCCGGGATATAAATTGGTGAGAGAGTGCCGAAGACTTTCTTTAGCGGTCAGTTCAGCGCCGGGGGCATCAAGTGTTATTAATGCGCTTAGTTTAACTTCGATACCTCATGAAAAGTTTATTTTTTTAGGCTATATCCCTAAGAAAAAGAATCAATGTAAACAATTGTTTGATAGCGTGAAAGATTGGGGCTTGGCTGTTGTTTTTCTTGAGTCGCCCTACCGATTAATTAAATCTCTAGAGATAGTTAAAGAGGTCTTTGGGGATAGAAAAGTTGCTGTTGCTCGCGAGATGACCAAGAAATTTGAGGAAGTTAAAGAAGCAGAAGCAAAAGAGCTTTTAGTCTACTTTTCTAATAAGAAGCCGAAGGGCGAGATGGTTTTAATTGTCGCGGCGGCTTAAAAATCCACCCTTGACACAGACGCCTAAATAGTATATAAATGTATAGCCTTTAAGCGGGTCCGGCGAGGCCTAAAAGGAGTAAAATGTACAAAAATAGTCAAAAACAAGGTCCCGTTTCGACTTATTCGGTTGGAACGGGTTTTTTATTTTTATGAGTAATTCGAAAGAAAACAAGAAAATCCTTTCCAGTGATGATGTCCGAAGGGTTATCCAGCGGCTTACTCACCAGATTTTAGAGAAAAACGACCAAGCACATGATTTGGTGCTTATCGGCATCCAGACCCGAGGGGTTCATTTAGCTAAAAGAGTCCAAACTGCGATCAAAGATATAAATGGCAGAGAAATCCCCCTAGGCGCTTTGGGGATTACTTTTTATCGCGATGATTTAACTACCATTGGACCAAGTCCGGTGGTCAAAGGAACGAAGATAAATTTTGATTTAAAGAATAAACGGATAATTTTGATTGATGACGTTTTGTTCACCGGGAGAACAATTCGGGCAGCCTTGAATGAAATTATGGATTTCGGCCGGCCCAAGAGCGTTGAGCTTTTAGTTTTAGTTGATCGCGGTCACCGGGAGTTACCGATCCGGGCAGATTTCGTTGGGAAAAATATACCGACCTCCATGCAAGAGTCGGTAGAGGTGAGGATGGTTGAGATCGACGGCGTTGATGAGGTAATTATAAAAAATAAAAACTAATGCGTTGGCAAAGAAAAGATTTGTTAGGTTTGGAAGAATTAAGCAAAGAAGAGATTGAGCAGATTTTAATTACCGCCGAATCATTCAAGGAAGTTACCACTCGAGAGATTAAAAAAGTTCCGGCCCTCCGCGGCAAAACCGTGGTTAACTTATTTTATGAGCCTTCAACTAGGACTAGGGTGTCTTTTGAAGTTGCTGCGAAGCGACTTTCTGCTGACGTAATTAATATTTCGACTGAATCCTCAAGCGTTAAAAAGGGCGAAACCCTAATTGATACCGGTAGAAACATTGAAGCCTTAAAGGCTGATATAATTATTGTAAGGCATGATTCGTCAGGGGCTGCAGCGATGCTGGCCCGTCATGTTAATGCGAATATAGTTAACGCCGGTGATGGCTGGCATGAACATCCCACCCAAGCCTTATTAGATCTATTTACCTTGAAAGAGAAACGAGGAAAAATTGAAGGTTTAAAGGTGAGTATTATCGGCGACATAGCTCATTCTCGGGTAGCACGTTCAAATATTTGGGGCTTAACTAAACTTGGAGCTAAAGTTACTTTATGTGCGCCAGAGTTGTTGATTCCACCGGGGGTGGAAGAAACCGGAGTTAAAGTTACCCACGACATCGAAGAAGCTTTATTTGGTGCTGATGCAATTAATGTTTTGCGGATGCAGTTTGAGCGTGACAAAAAGGGAGCTTTCCCTAAGGCTTTGGAGTACTTTAAAACTTTTGGTATAACTGAGGAAAGATTAAAGAAGGCCAAGAAGGATATTGTAGTAATGCACCCAGGGCCAATTAATCGAGGCATTGAGATATCCAGCGAGGTTGCTGATGGGCCGAATTCAGTCATTTTAGACCAAGTGACTAATGGTATAGCTGTAAGAATGGCGGTTTTATTTTTAATATCTCAGGTAAAAGATGGGAAGTAAAAGTATTTTAATCAAAGGCGGACAGGTTATTGATCCTTCGAGGGATTCTAGCCAGGTGAAGGATATTTTAATTGAAGACGGGGTTGTTAAAGAGGTTTCAAACTCAATATCAAGTTCCGCTGAAATCGTGATTGAAGCCAAAGGTAAAATCGTTATGCCGGGCTTGGTAGACATGCATGTGCATTTGCGTGAGCCCGGACGCGAAGATAAAGAAACTGTGCTTTCAGGAACACAAGCTGCGCTAAGCGGCGGAGTAACTTCAGTTTTGGCTATGGCCAATACGGATCCGGCGACAGATTCAGTTGAGCATTTAGCAGTGCTTAATAAAATTATTAGACAAACCGCAGTAGCAGATGTTTTTGTCGCTGCAGCGATGACCAAAGCAAGAGAAGGCTGGGAAATTACTGATTTTTCGGCCCTGAGAAAAAGAGGAGCGATTGCGGTTAGCGATGATGGTTCTTCGGTTGACGATCCGGTTGTGATGAAGAAAATACTCAAGGCGGCAAAGAAAGAAAATCTTTTAGTAATCTGTCACTGTGAGGACATATCGCTTTCAAGGGGTGGGTCAGTAAATTTAGGCTTTACTTCAACCCGTCTGGGCTTACGAGGAATTTCTCGAGAATCAGAATACCAGAGAGTCGCCAGGGATATTGAATTGGCTAAAGAAATCGGAGCGAGAATCCATATTGCCCATGTGAGTTGTCGCGAGTCAGTAGAAATTATTGCTAAGGCCAAGAAGGAGGGGGTGGCGGTCACCGCTGAAACTGCGCCGCACTATTTTGTTTTAACCGACCAAGCAACCCGTTCTTTCGATACAAACATGAAGATGAATCCACCATTACGCAGCGCAGAAGATGTGGAAAGTATTAGGCTAGGTCTAAGCGACGGGACAATAGATGTTATTGCTTCTGATCATGCTCCGCACACGGCCAATGAAAAGGATATTGAGTTTGATCGTGCCGCTTTCGGGGTGATCGGGCTTGAAACCGAATTGGCAGTGGCCATTACTGAATTAGTGCATAGCGGTGCATTAAGTTGGCTTGATTTAGCTAAAAAATTATCTTATAATCCGGCTAAAATTATTGGTATTGATAAAGGCACTTTGAGGGTTGGGGCATCTGCTGATATAATTGTGGTTTCTCCGGATCAACAGTGGTTAGTGGCTAAAGAAAATTTTAGGTCTAAGTCTAAAAATTCCTGTTTTCTTAACAAGAAGCTAAAAGGAGCTGTTGAATATACGATTTATCGTGGACAGCTGGTTTATCAAAGATGAAATTCGTAGCCGATTTTCATATTCATTCCAAATATTCTCGGGCCACATCTCGAGATATGGAGATACCACAATTAGCAAAATGGGCTAAGCTAAAAGGGGTCGATCTTTTAGGGACCGGAGATTTTACTCATCATCTTTGGCTTCAAGAGGTAAAAAAACACCTAAAGCCAGAAGGTAAGACTGGTTTGTATAGCTATGAAGGGATTCATTTTATTCTTTCGGCCGAGATATCAAGTATTTTTTCTCAAGCTGGGAAAACTTACCGAGTGCACAATGTGCTTTTGGCTCCTTCCTTTGAAATAGTTGAAGAGATAAATCGTATGTTTGCCTCTTTCGGTAACATTGCTTCTGACGGCCGGCCGATTTTAGGAATGAGTTGTAAAAAAATAGCCGAGGAAGTATTTAAAATTTCCCAAGAGGTGATGCTGATTCCGGCCCATATCTGGACGCCTTGGTTTTCGGTTTTTGGCTCAAGTTCTGGGTTTGACAATATAGAAGATGCCTATGGTGAGTATACCGATAAAATTACGGCTTTGGAAACCGGTTTATCTAGTGATCCGGCGATGAACTGGATGATTTCAAAGCTTGATAAGTTTTCTTTGATTTCTAATTCCGACTCACATTCTCCTTCGCGGATTGGTCGTGAAGCCAATATTTTTGACTGCGAGCTTAGTTACTGGGAAATAAAAAAAGTCTTAGAAGAAAAAGATAAAAGTAAATTTCTCTATACGGTTGAATTTTTTCCAGAAGAGGGTAAGTATCATTATGACGGCCATCGCAACTGTAAAGTTAGATGGCATCCTAGCCAAACAAAAAGCCATGATGGTAAATGCAGTGTCTGTGGGCGAGCAGTCACCAAGGGCGTTTTAGGTAGGGTAAATGAACTAGCTGATCGAGAAGAAGGGTTTGTTCCTGACAATGCTATTGGTTATAAAAGTTTAGTTCCCCTAGATGAGATTATTGCTGAAACTAAAGGGGTTAAGCGCGGGGCAAAACGAGTAGTAGAGGAATACATGAGGTTGGTTAATAGCTTTGGTTCGGAGTTTAATATTTTAGTAAATATCGATCAAAAAGAATTAGATTCTCACTTTCCGGAAAAAATAGCCGAAGGGATTCGAAAGGTAAGAGCTAAGGAGCTTAATGTGCTTGCCGGCTATGACGGTGAGTATGGCGTGATTAAAATATTTGGCTCTGAGGAAGAAGAAAAAAAGGAAGACCAGCAGCTAACTTTGTTTTAGTTAACGTCCCTGTGGCCTAACGGATAAGGCGTTGGCCTCCGGAGCCAAAAATGCAGGTTCAATTCCTGCCAGGGACACCATAAAAAAAGTAAACTCTCGGTAGGAAAAATGAACATAACAGTAATTGGCGGACACAGTTGTTCAAAGGAAAACTATAACTTTGCTTATGAACTAGGAAAACTCATAGCCAAGGAGGGTTGGATTTTAATCTCCGGAGGCAAGGAAGGGGTGATGGAGGCAGTCTGTCGAGGCGCAAAAGAGCAAGGTGGCTTAACTGTAGGCATTTTACCTGGTTATGATCAAAAAGAGGCTAATGATTATGTAGATATTAAATTGCCTACCGGCTTAGGCTATGCCAGAAATGTTTTGGTGGTGAGAGCTTCTGATGTGGTAATAGCAGTTTCCGGAGAGTATGGAACACTTTCAGAGGTCGGGTTTGCGCTTAGTGAAAAAAAGATAGTTATTGGCATAGACAGCTGGGATATAAAAGGAGTAATTAAGGTGAAAACACCCCAGGCGGCGATAGCCCAGGTAAAAAAGGAGCTAGATGTTAAATAAAAAAGAGATAGCACAACTTATCGAGAAGGAAAAATTAATTGAAGAATATATCGATCTTGATAAGCAGTTAACCCCTAATGGATTTGACTTGTCAGTCAGTAAAATTTTTGAGTTTAGCTCCCCCGGGGCGTTAGATTTTTCTAATAAAGAGCGCTTGATTCCGAAAACAAAAGAGAGGGCGCCTAAGAAGCTGAATTCTGAAGATAAGTTCGGTTGGTGGAATTTGGAAAAAGGCGCATACAAAGTAAGAACCAATGAGGTAGTTAATTTGCCGAATGATTTAACTGCTCTTGCTTTTAGCCGGACATCAGTTTTACGCTTAGGAGCATTTACTCAACATGGAGTTTGGGATGCTGGATTCAAGGGCAAGGGGGAATTTATCTTGGTGGTTGAAAATTCTCAAGGGATAAAAATAAAACAAAATGCACGTCTAGCCCAACTGGTATTTTTTAAAGTAGATGAAACCGAAAGTTACGAAGGGATTTATAAACATTTAAAATGAGCCCAGAAGGACATTTTGATTTTGAGTCAGTAAGCGATCAAGAAGATAGGCTGGATTATGATAATTTAAAACCCTGCCCTAAATGCCAAAAGCTGATAGCTTGCGATGCAACTATCTGTTATTTTTGCGGTCAAGATGTTAGCTATCAAGAGAAAACTTCCTGGGTTGGTTGGGTTGTGGCTTTCCTGGTTATTGTTTTTGTTTTAAGCATTCTTTTCAGTGTAATAAGCTAAAATACTCTAGCATAAAAATCACCTGCCTGACGAACCGCCTTAGCGGAGAGGAAGTCCTATTGGATTGCTTTGCTATTTGTTTTCTATTGAGTCTTTAAGTTACCCTTTTACTTTTGGGACGGTTGGATAGGTATTCGATATAAAGTATTTTCCATTTCCCGGTAACTTTTCCAATCGGGATTTTTGTTCCAAGGGTGCCTTTAAAAAATTATTAAACCCCATACAGAATGTTTTCAATAAATTTCCTAGGATGTTTAACTAATACAAAATAGGCTGCTATTGGAGGAAAGATAAATATACAACCTATAATAGCAAAAAGAGTTATCCATATTTTTAAGAATTTATTGATTTCTATTTCATAATTAATTTTAGTTTTGTTCAGGTCCGCTTCCAATTTTAGCACACCAACCTTAGGAAACATGAAACTTGTTTGCGTGAAAAAGGTGCCATGCTTGAATTTTATTGTATTTTTATTTTGTTCGGTTATTTCGCAATTTGCGCTGGCCAACATAGTTTTTAGCTTTTCAATGGTTTCACTTAATGATTTATTTACTGTTTTTGTTCCTGAAATCATTTTTCCTCCTTTTCAAATATAATACAAAAACCACCGGGCCATACTCGTCTGCCCAGTGGTTTATCTTGTTATGAGAGTCTTTATTGAGCTTTTTTCTTAATAGGCATTACTCCAGCAAGTTCACCTATTACATTAACCAATTCAGTGCCTGTTGGAATTACTACTTTTGCGTTATTTTCCAAAGCATTTTCAACCGTTTGAAGTTTTCTTAAAATTTGAGCGTTCCCTATGAAGTATTTTTCTGCAGCTTCGTTGACTAATTTTATAGCTTCAGCTTCTCCTTGCGCCTGCAGAATTCTTGCTTGCCTGATTCCTTCAGCCTTTTTTATTTGTGATCTTTTTTCGCCGTCTGCAGCAGTTTCTTGAGCGGTGGCATAATCAACAGCGGCTATTTTTTCATTTTCTGCCTTTACTACTTTGTTCATTGTATCTTGTACGTCTTTAGGCGGGTCTATTTGCTTTAATTCTGTTCTGACAATTTCAATTCCCCAGCTCGTTGTTTCTTCGCGAAGAGTTTTGTGTAATTCTGAATTAATTTTCCCTCTTTCGCTATTGGCAGATTTTAAAGTGAGAGTGCCGATAATATTTCTTAAAGTGGTTCTTGCTAAATTTACAATTTGATGTTGATAAAGATTAACGTTATATTGTGAACTCTTTACGCTTTCTTCGTTAGATTTTACTTTGAAATAAACCTGGGCATCTACAGTAGCATTTAAATTATCATTGGTAATTATTTCCTGTGGTTCCGCGTCAACCATTTGCTCGGTGGTATTTACTATGTACATCTTTTCAATAATCGGGATAATCCAATTAAATCCAAACTTAGCGAAACGACGGTATTTACCCAATCTTTCAATCAAGCCTCGATGCGTTGGTCTTACAATTCTAATTCCCAGAAAGAATATCACAACGGTTACGACAATGACCAATTTCCATATTCCCATAACAACCTCCTTTTTGGTTTCAATTTATTATTTTATCACATCTAACGCAAAAATCATTCCTTTCGATAACGCTTCGCAGCCTGTCTGATGAGCCTGTGACTCTAGGTAGAGGCGAGGAAGGTCGACGGTTGATTGATTTGTTATGATTTATATTTTTTCATTTGTTTTTTTGCCGTTTTAATAAAGTGTCCAAATTTGCGATCCTTTTCTCTTTTTTCTAGCGCAGTCATAGTATTGTGCTCGTTTTCTTTTACTAGCTTGATATAGTTGTCATATTTACTTTTATCCAAGCTACCGGAAGATACAGCTTTCAGGACGGCACATTCCGGTTCATTAATGTGGCAGCAATCTGAAAATTTACACTTCTTTGATAGTTGATATATTTCAGAGAAAACACTTTTTATTCCTGTTTTTGAATCCAATATCCCAATTTCACGCATTCCGGGGTTATCAATTAAGACACCACCATCTTCTAATATGAATAATTCTCTATGTGTAGTAATATGTTTGCCTCTATTTGAATAGGAGCTTATCTTAGCAGTTTTAATCAAATTTTTACCTAAAATGATATTTATAATAGATGATTTCCCTACACCAGAAGAGCCTAGAAAACAGTAGGTTAATCCTTTTTTTATGCTGTTTTTTAGATCAATGATACCTTCTTTTGTGATAGTGCTCGTTGTATAAATATCAATGTTTTTGAATCGTTTTTTTATCTCAATTATTTTTGTATCTAATTCATCTTTCGATAATAAATCAACTTTATTTAGGGTTATTATTGGTTTTATGTTTTCTGATTCTGCAAGCGCAGCGTATCTTTCAAATCGATTTAAACTGTAATCTCTATCCGGCGATTGAATAATCAAGGCAACATCAATATTTGAAGCAATTAGGTGTTTGCCCGAACCATTGGCAGATTTTCTCATTAGGGCTGTTTTTCTAGGGAGTATTTCGTGGATAAGGGCTCGTTCTTTATCAAGAATTGTTATGAGAACCCAGTCTCCAACTGTTGGGTAATCCTCCCGTGTCGAAGCTGTAAAGATCATTTTGCCGGTTATTTTTGCTGATAATTCGGATATTTCATTTTTTAAAATATACAACTCTTTATGTTCTGCGATAATTCGGGCAGGAGTGAAGCTATTGTTTTTTTTGCTTTTTCGATTATTTTCAAAAAATTCACCATAACCGATATCTTCTAAGTTAATCTTTTTAATGTTTTTTTTCATGATTATTTACTTATAACATTCGAAACTGTCGGCCTGAACCCGAGCAAGGGGTAAGGTTCGCTGAATTAAGTTGCTAGATGTTTATTTTTTATTATTTGGTTTCTTTTTGCGAAATAAATCTATTATTCCTAATATGATCCCAACAGACCCAGCCATTTTTATAGATCCCCCAATCATCATTAGTTCTCGTGCTTGTTGAGAGCCAATCACATTCCCGATAACCCATACAATAATGGCTAAACCGACAACAACGCCCTTGGGGGTTTTTTTAGAAATTAACCAAAAACATGCTACAGAGAGCAATATTGCGATAATTGGTGAAAATAAAAATATTGGTGATGGTGCATTCATAATTATCGTCTACTTTTTAGTTAGCATTTTTTAGCTAGTGCGATGATGTCCATGCTGAAAAAGAAGGAAACTTTGCTTTTAGAAAAAGTCTTATTCAAAAATTTATTAATTTTAGCCTGGCTGCTTATCAAAGGTATTTTAATATAACCAAAAAGATTGACAATGGTATCTTTGGATAATTTTTCTGTTATTTGTTTGTACGTAAACGGATAAAAAGGGATAAAGAGTAAAAACTTAAAAAGAAACATTTTAAAAAAGATTGATTGAATAGCATATAAATTTTTCACAGCAATAATATAATAGCCCCCCTTTTTACATACGCGCCTTAGTTCTTTAAAGGCTAGTTTTTGCTCCGAATCTTTAAAATAGTGTAAACATTGAGTGTTTATTATGATATCAAACATTTCATCGGCAAAGGGCAGCGAAAGCGCTGTCCCTTGTACAAATTCACAGTAAGAATTAATCGGGATACAGCCGTTTTTAGTACCTTTTTTTAGGGTATTTAATGCAATTTGAGAAATATCAAAATTGACAATTGTGGAATCTGAATCATTAAAGTAAGATTTACAATTATTGTGCGCACCACATCCAATATCTAAAATATTAAGTTTATTCGGAGCCGGGAAATGCTTATTAAATAGATATAGTAAATATGGTTTTTCGACCGCGGCAAATCTATTTTGGCACCATAGATTTTCCCAAAAGTCAGATTTTTTTGAGTCTCGGGTATTTAATTCATCCGATTTTTGTTTTTTATGAAGCACTTTCTACCTTTATTAGGAAAGCGGACAAAATCTGTCAGTTACCACTTGTCTAAAGATTAAATTATTTTTATTAGTAAAGCTATTCAAAATCAATAGGCAGATAAATGTAATAATAAAATAATCTTTTTATATCTGTTCGCTTACAAAACAAAAATCAGCGGCCGAAAAGGGCAGCCTTACGGTCCGCTGGATTGCTTTATTAGAAGTAATTTTTACAATAACGAACTATCTTAGGCCATCTAAATTTTTTAATTCTTCGTAAGCAGCTTCGTTATTTTGTTCCCGAGATATCTTTAAACCTTTAGTTAATGTATATTCAAAATCTCTACCTTTTCCTAAATAATGATAGCACAAAGCTAAGCTAGGGTAAATATTAGCGTTATCTTTATTTATTTTGAGTGCTTTTTTAAAATTTATTATACTTTTTTCATATCGCTGCAGGCGATAATAGATAAGTCCTAATTTTGTGTATGCTTTTTCTTTTATGTTTTCGTAACCAAATTGAGGAATTTCAGCAACACCTTCTTCAAAGTATTTTATGGCAGTATCTTGATTTCCTAAATCAGAATAGA
Organism: Candidatus Omnitrophota bacterium; assembly: GCA_021735655.1. NCBI lineage: Bacteria > Pseudomonadati > Candidatus Omnitrophota > Candidatus Omnitrophota bacterium. The sequence continues at coordinate 158,020 of JAIPGM010000004.1, forward strand.
TTCGGCCCATCGCAGTTTTCGTTATCCCTTTATGGTAAGGCAGTGCTTCTAGAGTTGTTCGTAGATAGAAAATAGCTTTTTCCTTTTGGTCAAACATTTCTAATAGGTAGCCAATATTTCCGTATAAAGTAGCCAAGGAACTTGCATCATCAAGAATCACTATATTTTTGAATAGATCCGACCGCTTGCTTGATATCAAGTGGAAAGTTTTTTCTTTTATGTTTCTGTAGTCAGTATTTAAGGTAAATAAATCGCTTACAAAGCTATGCAATGGATCATAAGATATATATTGATCATTTATTCGTATTAGACAAAAAATGTGAGTCATGCCAATTGATTGGTTGATCGGTTTAGAGATAGGATCGATAGCATCAGTCTCTACCATCGTAACATCTAAACCATGCGCTTTTAGGATTATTGTGGCCAGCAGGGAGTGAAATGTACAAGCATACAAACTGTAAAAAGTTGTTTCTTGTGTTTTTGTAAAAGTTGAGCTAGGTGACAAGTTGTTAATTAAATCATTGAAAGCGTCTGGCCCAACAAGAAGTTTATATATTTCTACTGTGCTATCTATTGACTCAGGAGGGTTTTTTAGGATTCCGATAAATTCAAACACGCTATCAGCTTTAGCCTCTAGTTCTTTTTTAACTTTGGTGGGGGTATTTATATCTTCGAAATAAAACTTTCTATACAAAGGAGTTAATTTTTCAGCTATATACAAGGCGATATCTGGCGGATAACCCAAATTTTCAATAACTAAGGGAAGGTTTCCGGTGCTTTTACTGGATAGGGCTTTGATGTTTTCTGAGGTTAGAGGTTTACCATTAATACTGATAATTTCATCGAAATAATAATGTATAGGTATTCCGTTAATGTCAATTTTAATAGAATCGTTACCTTTCCCAACGATAGAAGCTTCGATGGTTTTGCCTGATTTTAGGATAATAGTTTCTGCAGACAGAGGATAGGAATGAATTAGGAGGATAAGTGATAAAAATGCTATTTTTTTCAAGATTCTTTAATATTTCTTACTTCTAATACAAAAATTAGCGACCTGATGAGCTTCCCCGATTCTATTAAGATGGCGAATCATGCCCGCTGGATTGCCTTGTTAGATTATTCTATAATTATTTTTTTGAATAATCTTAATAAAGTTAATTTACGATAGCTATCGAATATTCTGTTGAATCTATATAGCCAGCAGGCAAAGGGACAAAATGATCTTTCTGATTAAGAGTTTCTAGAACCCCAGTAGGTAGACCTCTTAAGCCAATGAATAAAGACCCGCTTAAAGGATGGGTAAATGCTGTAGAATCAGGCCAATAATCATAATCGTAATTACCACCCCAAGGATTGCTGCTAGGATATTTTTCTAGATAAGGTCCATCCCATCTAGCATTTACAGCATCTTTCCAATTAGTCGGATGAGTAATTACTATAGTTACGGCACTCGGTTCTACGGAAGTTCCATCGCTGATATTGTAAGGTAGTGTTTTCATGAGTCCAGGATCAACGCTTGCTGGGATATCGGGGGGGAAGAAGCCTATATCTGTGTAGTAAGCAAGAGCCGCATTGCCCATGGCCTCCATATCGCTTATCACCTTTGCTATCTTCGCCTTCTCAATAGCCTTGAAGGCATTGGGGGCTATGATTGCGGCCAAAATAGCGATGATGGCGATCACCACAATTAATTCAATTAGGGTGAATCCTTTTTCCATTTTTTTCTCCTATGTTAATTGTCCAGTATATTCTACTCTCAAAATATCAAGCCATTTATCGCAAGCCCTACATTAGGCTGGAGATAAATGGTAAACTTTTTTATCAGATTGTAATTTAAAATTACTAAAATCTTCA